>NZ_JBAWSY010000005.1:0-233752 GCF_037104765.1 Psychrobacillus mangrovi
AAACGTCGACTATCAGTTGCCGGGTGAGAAAATTAGAGATGGTGGAAATAGGATAGGTATGGTTTTGACCTATCCTGTTTTCACCATCCCAGCAAGCGGTAGCGCGGTAGCAAAAGAAAAAACGTCGTGAATTAATTTGTCTACTTTCTTTACAGAAGACCAGAATACCCTAAATCCTCTCCTTTAAGAGGAATGGAAAAGCATTTTAGATTGACAAAGGCGACTTTCCGTTTATTTATAAACGATATGTCGCCTTTTTTCTAACCTTATATCTTCTTAACAAATTCAGATTTTAATTTCATAGCTCCAAAACCTTCAATTTTGCAGTCTATATTATGTTCTCCATCTACTAACCGAATACTTTTGACTTTTGTACCGATTTTTAACGTAGAAGAACTTCCCTTTACTTTTAGATCTTTAATTACAGTTACGGAGTCACCATCAATCAAGACGTTTCCATTTGCATCTTTGACAATCTTTTCATCTTCCATTTTTTCACTATCTGTATCTAAATTCCACTCATGCGCACACTCTGGACAAACGAAAAGATTCCCATCCTCATATGTATATTCCGAGTTACATTTTGGACAATTTGGTAAAGCAGGCATAATTGCATTTCCTCCATTTCATATACTGCATACTATTATACAAGAACGATTATTAATTTCATCTCCAAATAAAAAAAGAGTTTACATTTAAATTCGTTAAATTGTAAACTCTTTTGACTTTTAGCTTCGCTAACCATCATTGTTGTTTTTCTATTCATTTCATCACAGTCTGGAACCAAACTGTATTTATGCATGTGTCACCAGGATGTGCGCCTTACACGCCGCATGAGCGCGAAGAATGAGACTCATATTGCGGTGGCTCATGCGTAGCGCGCGGCAAGCGTACATCCGTGTGGTTAAAATAGCGTCACGTTTATGAAACTATGTGCTTTTTACTAGTAGATAAGTGCGGTCAGCGCGAATTGATCCTGTGCAGAATAACAATTATTCAATAGGGCATACCTTTTAATAAGATGGCACAAAAATTGAGAATATTACGATTATCATTATGATGAATACTATTATACCGAATATTATAGAGGGAATGATTAGAGTTGCAAATCCTTTCCAGCTAGAAAACTGATGAACTTCTCCAATTGCTTTACTTTGGATGACAACCATCCAAATAGAATAAATAAGAGTTAACAAGGATGAAATTAAGAACCAAATAATTGACCCAGCGCTAAAATCGCCTGTTTTCATTATAAATAAATTATTGCGAACAAAAATGAAGGACAAAATCCAATATGGTGTCAACCAAATACTTGGAACCATAACTATTCCCATCATCTTGGCCATCTCTTTAAATGTACCAAATCCACCAAACCATTTTCCTACGACTGTATAAATTACAGTTCCAATACCTACAGAGATTAATCCAAATAAAGGTCCTAGTACAATAATGGCTATTATTAAAAACCACAAGGAAATTTCAAAACTTTTACTTATTTCACTAGCACCACTTATGCTATTAGATATTCCTGCGATCGCTGCTAGTGTAAGTGTATATTTTAATTCTTTATAATCGAGTACATAGCGCACTGTTTTTCTTGTGGACATCCATATGGTGAAAAATGGATTTAGCTTTTCTACTTCCTGGTTCACTTTTTCTTGTGACATTTAATCCCTCCAACCTATTAGTTTAGTTTAATACTATCATCTTTTTCAGTTTCTAAACCTTTTAATATACGACACGATCAATTTATTCATTTTCGATACTTCCCTATCTAAAAAAAGCCGTTTGATTGTGTATCAAACAGCCTAATAATACGATTAATTTAGTATTGATATTTAACTCTAACAGTTGCATTGATCGTAATTTGTCCTTGTTCAATTGGTGTAGAGAAGGTCTGGTTAGCCATAGCAACCGATTTATAAAGGATGGGCACAGTTTCCCTTTCTTCTACAACTTCAATTGGCTGGGGATGCAAAGCCAACTTCATCGTCTCGGCAATCGTTTTTGCTTTAGTTTGGGCATTTTTAAGTGCTAATCGAAGTGCTTGTTGGTAATAAGGATCTGCATTTTCAATTTTAAATTGAATTCCAGAAATACGGTTTGCCCCATTTTGAATAGCAGTATCTATGACACTTCCTATTTTGCTAGTATCTCTCACCTTAACGGTTAATGCATTGGTAACCTCATATCCTCTGAAAATTTGTCTTCCTTCCACATAGTCGTATTGCGGAAGAACATTAAATGCCGCTGTCTGAATATCCTCTCTAGGTATATTCAGCTGTAAAAGCGATTGTATCACCCGATTCATGATGTCAGCGTTTTCCTGTTGTGCTCCTCTTACATCTTTCCCTTCCGTACTTACTTCTATTTGGATTTGGACATAGTTTGGTTGTACAGAAATCTCTCCATCACCCCTTACTGTAATAACGCGTAAAGGAGGAAATAATTGGCCTCGCATCGTTTGATAATACATCAACTGCCACCTTTCGAATAATTCCTACTAACTATCCTATGCTCTTTGTATTTAAAAATTGTCATTTTATCATCTAGGTGATTTGCTCACAAATATCGATTTAGTTCATAAACTAAATAATTATGACTACATGCACTATAAAGGAGTTTGTATATATGAAAGAATCAAAGGTTCAATTATTTCCACTAACCCTTTCTAAGGATAACAACCAAAGTACTTTTACCCAGAATCCCAGGTTAGAATTAATGGAAGAACAAAAAACATTAAACCTCCATTTAATGAAAAGTGTTGCTGATCTGGAATTGTCATACCAAAAAATATTAGAGGGCATGCAAAAGCAAGAAGAAGTATTAAATATTCAGGGGAAAAACCAAAGAAAACAGTTTGAATCTCTTAAGAAAAGTTTACTTGAAATCACTAAGACTTCAAAGAGCTACAAATCCTCCATGAATGAACATTTAGGAAAGCAAACTGCATTTAACAAGATGATAATTAGACGTTCTAGTATTCAAAATGAAGTATTAAATCGAATTCAACGAAATAGCGATAAACAAGAATCTATTATAAAGAGGTATTTTAAGGCAGTTCTAGATAAGCTTGATAAAAATGAGGTCAATACCGCTAAATACACGGAAAGATTAAAAGCTCTTGAACAAAGTAACGAACAAATACTTGCGAAAATAGAACTGCACGCAACGCATGGATCTCTGCAGAATGAGTCGCTCCCACAACATCCTATGAAAATAGATACAATTCAATTAAAGAATTAAGACTATAGCTATATTTTTATTTCAAAAATGACGCATAACAAAACCTATAAATAAAAGATATCCAGCATTTGCCGGATATCTATCTAAAAGTTTAATCTAAAATTTTAACTTTAACTGTTTTGCGTCCCCAATTGATTGCATCTTGTTTATCTGGTATAAATATATCTATTTTATTTCCTTTAATTGCTCCGCCAGTATCTCCAGCAATCGCTTCACCATAGCCTTCTACCCAAACACGAGAACCGAGTGGAATAACAGATGGATCTACAGAGATAACTTTTTGGTTCGGATTAGCATTTAAGTCAATTCCAGTAGCTGTCACACCGGAGCATCCTTCACAAGATGCTGTATAAGCAGTGGAAGTAACCGTAAGCTCTTTTGCAGTAGATTCTGCAGGAGCTGAATTTTTAACAGTTGCCGGCGCAGGTGCTGTAGTTTTTGTTGTAGCTGGTTCTGCAGTTTTTACAGTTGGCACAGTCGCTGGTGCTGGTGCTGGTGCTGGTGTTGTAGTTTTTGCCTCAGCTGGTTCTGGTGCCGGTGCTGGTGCTGCAGTTTTTTCTGTAGCTGGTGCTGATGTATTTTCAGTTGTATTAGTTACAGGTGCTGTTTGTAAGGAAGCCGAATCTACTTTGGATTCAACCTTTTTCGTTCCCTCGATAACTAATTCATCTCCGGGAAAAATTAAATCGCTTGTAAGCTGATTACTTTCCATTAACTCATCCACCGACAGACCATTTAAAAGTGCAATTTGGAAAAGTGTTTCACCTTGAAGGACAACATGTGTTTCTTCAACCTTTAACTGCTGTAATGGATATATTAATGTTGAATCTAGTTCGTTCCATTCTTGTAAATCTTGTACACTTACGTTATTTTCTCTAGAAATAGCCCAAAGTGTATCTCCTTTTTCTACCGTATGAACGGTTGATGCGGAAGCTTGTCCCGCCGCTCCTACTGATAGTGCTGCGATTGCGGTTAGTGCAACAATGTGTTTTTTCATAAAATGAATTTCCTCCCTTTCACTAACGAGACCTATCTTACCACGCGAAGATGTCAGTAGCATTTCAAAATGGTTAGAGAGAGTTATCAATTAAATGACAAGATTCGACACATTGTTATATTTGTAATATATAAGATAAAAGCACTTTCTAATTTAGGTTCATTCTAACTTAGCTTTTTAAGGTAGCTTTTCTTTTCTATTACGGATACTTTCAGGATGCGCCTACATTGAATAGCGGACCCTAGGTAACTATTTCTGGAAAGTGTTATTAAATTAACGGATGTTATCAGGATGTGCGCCTCCCAAGCCGCAAGAGCTCAAGAATGAGAACCCGTAAAGGATGCGGGAGCGACGAAGGTGCGACTCATCCTGTGGAAGCTCATGCGTAGCGTGCTGCAAGCGCACATCCGTGTTTCTAATCTCTAAGTATCTTTTTTGTGAGAATTTGAACAGGATACATCACCAACTATAAGCATTCGCGCTGGCCGCCCGTCCGCATGAGCCGCTGCATGCGCAAGCGCATTTTGCTGTCTCATACGGCACGTCTTGCGGCTGGCAAGGCGCGAATGCAAGTGACCCTATTGGATAGGTCGAAGTCTAATCTATTAAACGTTTTACAATAAATAGCCTGAATACAGATCTTGATTAACTTCTTACTGTATAAACAGAATTCTCAGGATGTGCGCCTTACAAGCCGCAAGAGCGCGGAGAATGAGCCCCCGTAAAGGATGCGGGAGCGACGAAGGAGCGACTCATCCTGCGGAGGCTCATGCGTAGCGTGCGGCAAGCGCACATCCGTCTTTTCAAATTTTATAAATTATAATGCTAATTCGCCATAAGTTAATATCTATTGAAATTTTATGGAACAGGGACTATTCCTTCAAACTAAAGAACGATCGCACGTTATACATGCAATCGTTCTTATAAATCACCAAACTACTCTTTGGCGACGTCTATATACTTTGTTTTCTTTGTAATTTTTCTCTCCTTCTTTTCCAATTCCTAAATAATGTTCTCGTACTTCTTCGTTAGATAATAAATATTCTGCATTACCCTGCATGACCACTCTACCATTCTCCATTATATATCCGTAGTCAGCTATAGAGAGGGCAACATTAGCATTTTGCTCTACTACTAAAATAGAAGTACCTTCTTCTTCATTAATCTGTTTGATGTTCTGAAAAATCTCTTTCACGAGTAACGGTGCAATTCCTAAAGAAGGCTCATCCAGAAGTAGTAGTTTTGGTTTAGCCATAATCCCCCTACCAATAGCGAGCATTTGTTGCTCCCCGCCTGATAGGAAACCCGCTTTTCTTGACTGCAAGTCTTTTAGTTTAGGAAAATAAACGTAAATTTTCTCCATGTCCTCTTTAATATTCGTACGATCCTTACGAGAATAAGCTCCTGCCAATAGATTTTCTTCGACTGTCAAATCTCTAAATATGCGCCTACCCTCCATGCAAAGAAATATACCATTCCTTACAATCGCGTCTGGGGTAATATCGTTTAGATTCTTCCCTTCCAACTGGATTGTTCCATCTGTAATTTGTCCTCCATCACCGTTTAGCAGTCCAGAAATAGCTTTAAGTGTTGTCGATTTTCCAGCTCCATTGCTACCCAGTAATGCAACAATCTTACCTTCCGGAACATGAAGGGACATACCTTTCAAAGCCAAAATGATTTTCGAATAGACCACTTCTATATTATTGACATGGAGCATTAAATATCCTCCTTTCAAGAAAAGTCGTTGTATTAATCTGCTGATTAGTCTTTATTAGTCTTTATGGCTAAAATATTCAGTTAATGGTTCCCATTTTCCGTCTTTTACAATACCTAGTCGTGTTTGCTCAGTACCAGTATGATTTTCTGCACTAAAGCTAACAGGAGCCCCTAAGCCACCAAGATCTAAATCTTGTAAAGACTCTAGACCAGAACGAATTTCTTCACCAGATAAATCGCCATCTGGATGTTTTTTTGCAGCTTCTGCAATGCCTGCTGTTAAAATTTTCGCAGCTGTCCATCCTTGGATGAATTTTTGATTAATATCATCTATTGTCTTTCCTTCAGCTTCTAAATATTCCTTAACCTCAGCCATTCCCGGAAGATCTTCATAAGGCATAGCGTGTGAAAGAATACCAATATACCCTTCTGCAATATCTTCCCCTACAATGGAAATCACACCTTCACCGGATGCCCAGTTCAATCCAATGAATTGCGTATCTATTCCAAGAGTATTAGCATCTCTTAGAATTGTTGCTGTTGCTCCCCATGTTTCTTGAATAATTGCATAATCTGGATTTTTCTTTTCCATATTCAATAATTGAGATTGGGCTTCTGTCGCTCGAACATCAACGATTTGTTCATCGACAACTTCAATACCAATTTCAGCCGCATATGCTTTAATATCTTCAATTGGTGAGCGTCCAAACGCCGTGTCGTTATACAATAAAGCTACCGTTGGATTAGAACCTTTATGGTTATCTTTAATCCATTTCAAAGCAGAGCGACCTTGGTCTGAATAAGATGCTGCAACTAGAAAGTTATATGGGCTTTCATCTAAATTCTTCAAACTCTCTGAGTATGAAGCTGAGAAGAATGGAAGTTTATCATTAGCAACTTGCTGACGTAAAGCTTCCGTATCCCCAGTCCCCCAACCAAGTACTGCAGAAACCTTTTCTTTGTCACGAAGTTCTTGATAGATTTTCTGTGCTTCCGGAATTTCATATGCATAATCTTTTCCTTTTAATTCTAAACTGATTCCCTCTACTCCACCTTTACTTGCTAAATACTTGAAATACGCTTGTTCACCTTCGGCATATGGCGTCCCTACATCTCCAGTGCCACCCGTAATATCATAAAGTCCACCAATGACAACCGTTCTTTCTGAAACATTACCATTTACAGCTACTTTTTCATCCGAACATGCACCGAGCATTAATGCGGTAGTCATTATTCCGATTAATGCACTAGTAACCTTACTTCTGCTTTTCATTCATAATCCCCCTTATTTTATATAAAAAGAAGCACATATTTTTTATATATGGCTCCTAACATCCCTTTGTTTAATAGGAAAAAGGCCATAATCTAAAATATTTTTTAATATTAAGCCAAATATGAGCTAATCCACCTGGTTCAAATATTAAAAATAGAATAATAGCTGCTCCAAACACAAAATCTTTCAAGGCTGAGAACAGTTGGTATAAATCAGGCATAAAGCCTGCCAGTATATCAATGAGTGAACCTAGACCAACAGGCAAGAGTGTAATAAAGGCCGCCCCTAATATAGAACCAAATACACTGCCTAACCCTCCGATTAATATCATTGCTAAGTATTGAATAGATACATGAAAATTATAAAGTTCTGGGCTAACAATCATCGTATAATGTGCCAGCAATGCACCTGCGATTCCTACAAAAAAGGAGCTGATCGCAAAAGCCATGACTTTATATTTGAATAAGTTGATACCCATTATTTGAGCTGCTATATCCCGATCGCGAACAGCGAGGAAAGCTCGTCCTGTACGTGTTCTTAATAAGTTAGTTGCATACATAACCGTCAGCAAAAGAATGATTACACATAGGTAGTAATAGCCTGTATTGCTCGATAAAGAAAACTCCCCAATAGTCGGGCGACTAAGTACCATCCCCGCTGTACCTCCTGTTAAACCATCCCATCTACTTATGACAAAGAGAATGATAACCTGTGCTGCTAGGGTCGCAATTGCTAAGTACAAACCATTTAAGCGTAAGGATGGAATTCCAAAAAGACCTCCTATAATCGCTGTCACAATTCCCGCTAGTGGCAGTGATATCCAAAAGCTTAAACCTAATGTAGATGTTAAAATAGCTGAAGTATAACCGCCAACACCTAGAAAGGCTCCCACACCTATTGATATTTGACCCGTAAAGCCTGTTAAAATATTTAGTCCGATAGCTCCAACAGATGATATTGCACATAAAGTTATTAGACCTATCCAGTAATTGGACACAAAAAGAGGAAGTGAAAGAACGATCAGAACGATGAGTAGTGCTTTTATTTTAGATCCGGTAGTTCCAAACATTTTCATATCATCACTATAAGAAGTTTTATAGTTACCGCTTTCCCTCACGAATAAATTTCGCACAACCTCACACCCTTTCGATTCTTCTACTACCAAATAATCCATGTGGCTTTAACATTAATATGAGCAAAACAATAATAAATGGAACTACATCTTTTAAGCCCCCTCCTACAAGGGGATCCAAATAACCTCCAGCCATGTTTTGAACAATACCAATTACAAAGCCACCGACAATTGCACCTAATACACTATCAAGACCGCCTAAAATAACAACCGGTAAGACGGTTAAACCTATCGCTGACATTGTTGGACTTAAACCATTTATATTACCCAGGAGTACCCCACCAACTGCTGCCACAACCGCTGCTATTGTCCATGTTGCGGCATAAACATATTTCACACTCATTCCCATTGATAGTGCTGCCTGTCGATCGTCGGCTACTGCACGCATAGCGATCCCCATTTTAGAGAATTTGAAGAAAAGTGAAAATAGAACGAGTAGGACGATTACTACGATAAATGACCAAAGATATACAGGCGTTACGATTACTCCTGCAATATTTATAGGGGTTGAAGGAAAAACAGGTGGAAATGTTCTTGTCTGGTGACCCCAAATCATATGCACTGCACCGCCTAATAGGCTCGATAGTCCAATAGTTGCCATTATGACGGATACAACAGGAGCATTCTGTATTGGTCTAATAACTAGCCTCTCAACGATTAGCCCAAGAATCGCGCTAAATACTAGTGTTATGATTAATGCAAGAATGAATGGTATTTTATATGCTGTCATTAAGATTAAACAGATATAGGGACCAATAATGACGAATTCTCCATTCGCTAAATTCAACGCGCCACTAGCTCTATAAATTAAGACAAATCCTAATGCAACAAGACCATATATACTTCCTACCACTATTCCTGTTACAAGCATTTGAAGAAAAAACGTCATGATTATGCCACCTCCTGTTTAATGTTCAATTGAATAACCTGTAAACTGATCTCCTCAATAGATTCTATTTCCGAACCAGCCATTGTCACTTTTGAAGAATCAGAATACATACCAGCGATTAGCATTTGATATTTTTCTTCAATAAATTTTCTTCTTACCTTTAATGTTCGAGTGAGTTCACCGTCATCTGCTGTAAATTGTTTGTGTAATATGGAAAACTTCTTAACCCGTGCGTATGCTGGTATTTGGCCCATTATCTCTGTAACTTGTTGTTCTATAAACTCAACAACTTGAGGATTCCTCGCTAGATCTGAGTATTCTGTATAGACAATCCTTTGCTTATCTGCCCAACGTCCAACACTGCTCAAATCGATATTAACAATTGCTGTCATATAGGGCTTTTCCTTACCAAAGCATACAGCCTCCTGTATATAAGGACTGGTTTTCAATTTGTTTTCGATTATTCTCGGGTAAATGTGTTTTCCATTTTGCTCGGTTATAATGTCTTCTTGTCGATCTAGAATATAGAGATGTCCATCTATGCCCAAACGTCCACAATCACCTAGCGTAATCCAACCATCAATCATTGATTTGTTGTCTTCTTCATGTAGATACTTTGCAAAAATGGCTGAATTTTTCACAAAAATAGAACCATCATCTCCTACTCTTACCTCGGTACCAGGAAGAGGGACACCCGTACTCTCAACATTGATGTCGTCATCTTTTTGAACAAATGCGATTCCTGCCAGCTCTGTTCCGCCATAAGTTTGTTTTAAATTTACTCCGATACCATGAAAGAAATTGAATGCCTCAGATTGTAGTGTGGCTCCAGCAATGTACGCTCGTTTTATTCTTGCGAACCCAAAATGATCACGAATAGCACTGAAAATTAACAAATCACCAAGTTTATACATTACCTTTTCTTTAAAAGAAACCTCTTGTTTATTGAGCTTGGCATGCGCCATTATATCTCCGTATTTCTTAAAAGTTTGATAGACTTTTCTCTTAAACCAACTAGCTCCTTCCATACGTATAGTGAAATTGGACATAATAGTTTGATAGACTCTTGGCGGTGCCAATAATGTGTGTGGACCTATCTCGCGCATGTCACCTATGACTGTATGTGGCTTTTCAGGATAATTAATAACGATTCCAGCAGTTAACGGTATGACAATACTCACTACTTGCTCATGAATCCAAGATAATGGCAAGAATGAAAAGTAATCATCTTTAGGCTCCATGTTGTCTACCAATAATAGGCTTTTAGAAGCTTCCATTAAATTTTCGTGTGTAAGAATTACACCTTTTGGGTCGCCTGAAGCTGCTGCACTATATGCAATAACAGCATAGTCGTCTCCGAGCAATCGCTCAGTTCGTTCTCGAAAAAACTTCGGATCTTTATCTATTAAGGATATCCCTTCAATTAATACATCATCAAAATCCACTAACTTAGGATGTTTATAATGTCGCATTCCTTGTTTATTGTAGAAAATAATATATTCAACCAATGGAATCTGATCTTCTATTTCAAGCAATTTTTCTACTTGCTCTTGATCTTCCACTACCACAATGCGCGCTTGACAATCGTTCAAATAAAAGACAATTTGTTCTGACAGTGACTCTTGATAAATCCCAACTGGGATACCACCTAAACTTTGGGTAGCCATATATGAGTAAAGCCACTGCGGTCTATTTTCTCCAATAATAGCCAGTTTTTCATCGTGCTTGAAACCATATTTTTCAGAAAGGGAGATTGTCAACAGCTCCACATTTTTTAAATAGTCACCCCAAGTTATTTCATTCCAAATACCAAGGTGTTTATGTCTAAGTGCAACCTCGTCTCTATGGTTGCTTGCTCGTTCCATTAAAAGATAAGGTAATGTTTTCACTGCACTCATTGTTTCTCCCCTTTCTAAATAACGGATTCTTCTCCGATATAAGCCTTTATAACATCGGGATTTTTTTGTATTTCTTCTGGTGTACCAAACCCGATGCGTCTACCAAAGTCCAAAACCGCAATATGATCAGACAAATTCATGACGATTCCTAAATCATGCTCGATTAATACGACAGTTATTTCCATTACTTCATGCATATCCAATATAAAACGGGCCATCAAATCTTTTTCTGAATTGTTCATACCAGCCATTGGCTCATCCAATAAGATTAACTCGGGTCCCAGTGCTAACGCCCTTCCTACCTCCACACGTTTTTGCAGTCCATATGGTAGTGTGCCTACCGGCGTATGTCGTATGTCTTGTAACTCTAGAAACTCAATAACCTCTTCTACTTTTTTTCGATGCTCTTTTTCTTCATTGGCAGCCTTCCCTACATACAGCCCACCGCTAATCGCACTAGAATTCATCAACGTATGCCTGCCTAGCTTCAGATTATCTAGTACAGACATATGGGCAAACAACGCTATATTTTGAAAAGCACGGGCAATACCAAGAGTCGTTCGATTATAAGGCTTCATATTTATAATTTCCTGTCCTTTAAAACGAATGGAGCCACTGGTAGGTTGATATAAACCACTAATGCAATTTAGCATACTAGTTTTCCCAGCTCCATTTGGACCAATAAGAGAGAATATCTCTCCCTTTTTTATATGATAGCTGACATCATCTAATGCTTTAACCCCACCAAATTGTAATGACACACCCTCTATTTCTAATATAGGCTGCACTCGAACCACCCCTTTTGTTTGTAAGCGCTTAACCTGTTAGCTTTTTCTGAATATTACTTTACAGATTGTAATCTTGTCAATGTATTTAATGATACATATGAACTATTTTTTTGTCGTTTAATGTAATATTCTGTTTTGTATTTTTATGTGAAAAAAGTCATAAAAATTAGTATATTTTTTCATGTACATTTGTGTTTAATGTATTTATTATCTTACCTTTACTTATTTTCCAAATTATCCAACGTAAAAAAACTCCTTTCCTGACGAATAGCATTAGAAGGAGTTACTCAATTTATTCTGTTTTCGACAGATTTATCTAGGTTCAATCTTTTTTCAACATCTAATTTTTTTGAAATTTTATTTTCTTCTTAGTAACTTATCATGCAACTTTGTGAAAATAATATATGCAAGGATGGAACCAACGAATGCAAAAAACATATCCCATTGGGCGTCCCACTTATCTCCTTGCATTCCTAAAAAGTCTTTAGAAACCTTTCCACCTTTGGAAACTTTGGTGCTCAACCATTCAATGATTTCGTATAAAGCTGCGATTGCAAGTACTATACTCATAGAAATTCCGAACAACCAAGCCCCTTTAGTTAACTGCGTTTTACGTAGTAGCAATTCCCTAATGACAATTACTAACATTCCCTTGAGCAAATGCCCAAATCGATCATAATTATTCCGCTTTAAATCAAATTCATCCTTAATCCAATTAAAGATAGGCACCTCCGAGTATGTGTAGTGACCTCCTATAAATGTCAGAATAGATAGCAATGCAATGATAAAGTAAGAAAGAGTTGTAAATTGAAACTTTTTATAAGTGACTATGAGAATGATTAATACAATAACGGATGGACTAACCTCTGCTAGCCAATCTAAATATGTTGCTGGTTTAATAACTGACCAAACGATAACTGCGATAACAACCAATAGTAAAGCAAAATGTATTTTTGAACTTTTACCTAAATCCACCGTATACACTCCTTATTCGAGAGCAAATATTATTATAGATTAGTTTATCCAAAAAATTTGATTCGAATCAGAGCGTTTGATTTGTTTGGAAACGGGAAAATTGAAATTAAGGAGGAGATATCAATGCCATGGAACAAAAAGGATTATCCGGATTCAATGAAAAATTTAGATCCTGAAGTAAGAGAAAAAGCGATTGAAATTGCCAATGCCTTGTTACGGGACGATAAAGATGAAGGTCGGGCAATTGCCATAGCAACCGCACAAGCAAGGAAAGCGATAAATGGAGATGATTCCGATCGTCCAACCTTTGAAGTAAAAGCAAGAGAAGAGGAGTGGACGCTTAGGAAATCAGGAGGGGAACGGGCTATTTTTGTAGAAGAAACAAAAGAAAAACTCCTTGATAAAGCGAAACCATACGTCAATGATCACAACGGTATACTTGAAATTTACCAGGAAGACGGTTCACTTGATGATACTTTATATGATTAGAAAATAGAGGACCCTTCCTGAAAGAATCTCAAGGAAGGGTCCATATTTTTAATGGTAACAATTTTACTTTCCTATTAAACTGCTAAGCTTGATTTTTGTTTTTTAATTAGAATGACAAATAAACTAGCCATTACACAAAAGATTCCTGCAGAAATGAATGCCCATGTGTATGAGTCAAATATGTTATACATAAAGCCCCCACCATATGCAGCTACAGCCGCTCCCGCTTGATGAGAGGCAAATATCCAACCATAGATAATACCACTTTTCTCTATTCCAAAGATTTGTCTTGAAATGCTTATCGTTGGTGGTACAGTCGCTATCCAATCTAATCCATAAAATACAGAGAAAATGATTAATAGCGCAAGTGAGCCTTCTTGTAATGCAAATGGAAGCAGTACGAGTGAAGCTCCTCGTAAAATATAATACCAAAACAACAGCCATCGATTATCAAAACGATCCGATAACCAACCGGATATTGTAGTACCAATTAGATCGAACACACCCATAAAAGAAAGCATCGAAGCGGCTGCTACAACCGGAATTCCATAACTAATACAATATGAAATAAAATGAGTTCCAATTAGTCCACTTGTAGAAAGTCCACATATAAAAAAGCTGCCTGCTAACAACCAGAATTCTTTTACTCTTATAGCTTCTCGTAATAATTCGAAAGCCATGACGATTGGATTTTTCTTTTGAAAAGCACTAGACTTGGGAAGTTCCTTTTCCATTCCATATGGCAGAATGCCAATTTCCTTCGGGGAGTTTCTCATAAATATAAGAATAATTATGAGCATTATGAAACTAAGGACTAGTATTAAACTAATGGCAGAACGCCAGGAATATTTCTCTACAAGAATGGCCAGCACAGGAAGTAATACCAACTGCCCAGTTGCCGTACTCGCTGTTAAAATCCCTACTGCAAGACCTCGTCTCTTCTCAAACCAACGATTCGCTACGTATGTACTCAATACAGTTAAAAACACACTTGACCCTAACCCAATAATGATTCCCCAAATGAGAATGAGCTGCCAAGGTTTGTTCATAAAATAGGTGAGCATAAGACCTACAAGTAAAGTAGACATTGCATAAACCATCATCTTTTTTAATCCGAGCACTTCTATTAATGCCGCCATAAAAGGTCCGGAAAGCCCGTAAAGAAAAAGGCCAACTGCAAAAGCTAAAGAAATAATAGATCTATCCCATCCAAACTCATTTTCAAAAGGTACAATAAATACACCTGAAGAAGATCGAACAATTCCCGCAACAATTATCGAGAAAAAAGCGATAGTCAGCACAAACCAGCTATAGTGTATACGTTTCAAATTCTCACCAACATTCTAAAAAGATTAGCCAAATATATTAAAAAATTCTATCAATTCGATATATTGTACGCTAAAAGTAATTAATATACAATATAAAAAAACCGTTCGATGCTAAAGCATCAAACGGCCAGCTTAACGGCAAAAGTATTTTTATAACGGTTATAAATAATAATAAATCTTCCTAAAGAGGTTGCTATATCCAATTAAAAGAAAAGATAGTAGATTCTATAAATCTTAAAGTTTTTAAACGCTAGGTAATCTTTCTTATCATAGAATAATAAGTATTCGCTAAAAATACAGATGTATTTTTAGGAAATACAATATAAACCCTTTATATACCTATGTTTTAACATAAATAGAAATAATCATTAAAATATTCAAATATAATATATTATTTTTAAAAATAAAAAAACCTTCCAACACGGGGTGTGTTGGAAGCTTTCGAATGTTATTTTAAATGGTTCCTTTTGCTGCTCTTTCCACGAGGACATCTTGTGGAAGTTTCCAAAGTTCTATCCATTTACGTATGGAAGTTATAAGAATAATCGCACCAAGAGTTAGCATGATTACAGAAAGAGTCCCGTTTAAGAAGTTGTAGCCTGGACTTTCTGCATTCCAATAAACATTTTTCACCATCCAGTAGCCAGCTACATTAACTGTTACATACAGATAAGCAAGAGGAATCAGACAAGTAAGCATATAACTTCGTTTTTCAGCAATCTTCAATACTATCGTTGCACCAATGATCAATCCTATCGAAGCCATTAGCTGATTCGATACCCCGAACAATGCCCAAACAGAGCTTATATCTCCAGAATACAGTAAATATCCCCACATAAAGCAGGCTAACGCACTTGCGAAAATAGTTGCACCTATTGAATTTGTACGCTTTAGTGGTTTAAAGAACGTTCCACCGAAGTCTTGAATGAGATAACGAGCAACTCGTGTCCCCGAGTCAATTGCTGTTAGGATAAAGACTGCTTCAAAGAGAATGACAAACTGATAGAAATAGGATGCCATTTTTTCGAAGATTGGAATCTCCGTAAAGATATACGTCATTCCAACTGCAAGAGTAACAGCACCGCCCGTTCTTCCTTCCAAGTCCATTCCAATTTCATCACTAAGCTTATCTAGATGAACTGTTTCCATCCCTAATGTCGCAAATTTCTCTGGTGTGGAGTTTATTGCAAAATAATCTCCAGGCATTAATGATACAGCAGCAATTAAAGCCATAATTGCAACTAAACACTCTACAAGCATTGCACCAAAAGCTACCCCTTTAATATCGCTCCAACGATTGATCATCTTTGGAGTTGTCCCTGAACCAACGAATGCGTGGAATCCTGATATGGCTCCACAAGCAATGGTGATGGAAACAAATGGCCAAACTGGTCCTGCGATAATCGGACCTCCACCATTAATAAATTCTGTTAAAGCAGGGAATTGAACTGCAGGATTCACATAGAATACCCCAATAATTAAAGCTACGAATACACCGATTTTCATAAAAGTACTTAAATAATCACGAGGTGCTAGCAATAACCAAACTGGTAACGCCGCAGCAAAAAATGCATAGATAGGTAATGCTATAGCGATTGTACTCTTTTCTAATGTTAAGAAATCACCTAATGCTGTCCCTTGAATATTAGGTCCCCAAAGAATAGCAGCCATTATAAGTCCAAAACCTACGATTGTAGCAGCTTTCAAGTTTCCTGTTTTCTTATGGTACAACCCAACTCCCATTGCAATCGGAATTGTAATTCCTACAGCAAACGTTCCCCATGGGTTTCTCTCTAATGCGCTCAATACTACTAAAGAAAGACCTGCCATCGTAATAGTAATAATGAATAGCATTGCCAATCCTGCACAGAAGCCTGCTACAGGACCGAGTTCTTTTTTAGCTATTTCAGATAGAGATTTTCCATCCTGCCGCATGGATGCGAAAAGTACAACCATGTCGTGTACCGCTCCCCCGATTACGGCCCCTATTAGAAGCCAAAGTAAGCCGGGTAAATAACCAAACTGTGCTGCTAATATTGGTCCAACTAACGGCCCCGCCGCAGCAATCGCCGCAAAATGGTGACCAAACGTAACCCATTTATTCGTGGGTACATAATCTTTACCATCCTCCAGTTCATGTGCTGGAGTGGGTTTTGAGTCATCAAGTTTCAAAACCTTTGCAGCCATAAACGTACCATATAAACGATAAGCAATTAATAGTATACAAATAGAGCCAATTACAATTGTAACCGCATTCATTTTTATTTTACCCCCATCCCTGTTGTGTATAGTAATCATACTAAAATTGAGATTAATAAATTCATATTCTAGTTGAGTTACAAAATTTCAAGGATGAACTGCAAAAATGGGGAAATGAAATACAATCTAACCTATTTAAAAACCAACGTACGTTTTAAAATCCTTTACATATGTTCGACTAACGGGAACTTTTGATTGATCTTTTAATATGACATTATATGTAGAGTTAAACCATGGATGAATTTCTATAATATGATCCGTGTTCACTATAAAGCTTCGATGGACACGCATAAAATGAGTATTGGTTAATTTTTTCTCTAAAACAATGAGTGAATCACTTACTATATATTCATCATACATCGTTTTGACCTTACATTTGCCTTCAAAAGATTCCAAGTAAATGATAGAATCATTTTCTAGTAAAACAATTCTATCCTCCACTAAGACAGCAATTTTTCCGGAAGTAACCTTCTTTACAGAAGAATTGAAGCGACCTTCTTCACTTCCGATTTTACCTACGTGAATAATCTTTTCCAGTGTTTTTCGGATACGTTCCTCATCAAATGGTTTTAAAATATAGTCGAGTGCATTTAATTCAAATGCTTGTAAGGCATACTCATCGTATGCAGTCGCAAAAACAATGGCAGGAATCGGTTTAAGTTGAAGCAATTGTTTAGCTACGTCTAACCCGTTATCTTCATTTAAATCTATATCTAAGAAAACAAGATCTGGGTGTTGTTTGGAAATATCCTTCACAGCATTTCTAAGACAATCCGCTTCACCAATAACTTCCACTTGGTTACTTTCTGTGAGAAGATATTTTAATTCTTCCCTTGCCAATGGTTCATCTTCAACTATATATGCCTTCAACATTTTGATGTAAAACTCCTTTACTATCGAGTGGAATGGAAATCAATATAGATGTGCCTCTATTCAATTCACTCGTTATTTCTAATTTTGCTTTGCCATTATAAATTCCAGATAGTCGCTTACTTATATTAAAAATTGCAGTACCCGTCCCTTTTTTAGAAATCATCGTTTGTTTACCTAATAACTCAATTTTGTTAATTGGTATGCCTTTTCCATTATCTGATACAACAATTCGCAGGTTGTTATTTAAAGAGTAAATTTGAATTTTAATTTTCCCTATACCTACTATGCTTGTAAATGCGTAATTGATGGCGTTCTCTACTAGCGGTTGTAGTGTAAATGGGGGTATTAATATCTTTTCTAAATCATTTTCTATTTCAAACTCTATCTCGTATTTGTCTGGGAATCGAGTTTGTTCTAAAGATAAGTATGATTTTACATTCTCTATTTCCTTATCCAGTGGGATTAGCATTTGCTTGGCTCCCTGGATATTTCCTCTTAAATAGGCGCTTAGCTCGAGCAAGAGCTTCCTTGCTTTTTGTGCATCAGTGCGGCATAAGATAGAGATTGAGTTGAGACTATTGAATAGAAAATGCGGATGAATTTGAGCTTGTAACGCTTTTATTTCTGCATCTTTTAATAATTTAGTTTGTCTTTCAGCTTCTGCTAACTCAAATTGAGTAGAAAATAGATTTGCAAGTCCTTCAGCTAGCTGTTGCTGCACATCATCCAACTTGCTCGGCTTGATAAAATACATTTTTAATGTTCCCGCAGTTTTGTTTTGTATCTTTAAAGGTAAAACGATGGCTGCTTCTAACGAGCAATCACTATGTGAACAAAAAATCTCTTCCTTCGATTTGGCAACTGCTATTCTACCAGTTTCTAACACTTTTTTTGTTAGTCCTGTCGTTAGCTCTCCCTGTGGAATATGGTGATCTGATTCAGCACCAACATGCGCTAATACGCAATGTTCATCTGTCATCGCAACCGCATCGGCATCTGTCAATTTCAACATAATTTCTGCAATCTCTTTACAGGAATGTGTATTTAAACCTTGTCGAAAGAAGGGTAAGGTTTGATCCGCAATATAAAAAGCTTGGCTCGTTTGGTTTGCTCGTGCACGCTCTTCGTCTCTCACGATGGACTGGATTATATACATGAATAGGAACATTCCTAATCCGTTAACTACAATCATCGGAATCCCAATGACTTGAACAAGTGCCCAAGCCTCATCAAATGGTTTTGCGAAAGCCAAAATAATAATCATTTGAACAGCTTCTAATGTCATACCTAACTTGGCAGCATAGATTGGGGTAATTTTCTTGTCACGCTTTAATTGTTTTCTAGAAAAATACCCCGAGCATACTCCAGCTACCACAACAGCCAATGAACAAGCTATTGCGGTAAATCCTCCAAGAGAATACCTGTGGATACCAGCAATTAGACCAGCACCTATCCCAACAACTGGCCCCCCTAATATTCCCCCAATTACAACTCCCATTACTCTTGTATTTGCTATTGCATTATCCGGGTCAATCCCTACTAGCCATCCACTATTTACAATAGTTCCCCGCTCAATTTCAATACCTGTATAATTACTTATCATTCCGAAAGCACCAAAAATTAAAATAAGAATTACTTTTTCGCCCCAATTATTTTCATTGTGAATAACCTGTCGAAATGATTTTATTTGAGAAAGTAGGAATGCAACAATAACAATGATCCCTACTTTTTCTATCATTAACGCAGCCAAAACTAAGATCATTGTTTTCCTCCCCTACTTTCGAAATATTCTAATATAAAATTATCATACTTGAAATGTCTAAAGAAAAAAACCTCTAAGTTCATTATCCTATGTATCGTTTTCAGTGAGCTTTGGACAGACTTGTTACTATTTCATTAACAATTTGGATTGGTAGAAGTTCAAGATTATATTCTTTAATTCTTAAACGATTCACTTGAATTTTAAAAAATCAACCTATACTTAATTGGTTGATTTCTGTGTACTTACTATATATTCCTCTTATGCTAGTTGCTTTCTATTCTTTGGTATACATAAAAACAAAGAATATGAGAACTGAAACCATTAAACATATTAGGTTCACCTAAAACAACTAATAAAACTTAATCAAATGTCGGGACCATATAAATACTCCCTCAAAAATGAAAGACCATGCTAATATACTCGAGAGTTATATTTTTAAAAAACGCTATTTTCTAAATGAACGTCGTTGAAAATCTTCTTCAATATCTTTTTTCCACGTTCGATCAATTTTTTTACCTTTACGAAATGAGGTCACTGCTTCATTAAGTGCCTGGTAATTTAACTGAGTTCCCTCATTATCCGCATGATATTCTACAGCGAACTCCTCATTGATTCCGAACTTTGCAGCTGTGGAAATGGCATCAATATTTGCACCAAGAAATATAAATTCCCATCCACATTTTTCTTTTTGTTGTGCGATCATGGATTTGATTTTGTCATAAGTATATTCGCAGCTAGCATTTTCCATCCCATCAGTCGTGATGACAAACAACACTTTACTTGCGCGTTCATCTTCCATTGTTCTTTTTTGTGCATTCCCTATTTTTTGAATGGTAGAACCAATAGCATCAAGTAAAGCTGTCGTTCCACCAACCTCATATTCCTTTTCCGTAATAGAGGAAATTCCTCTTACATTAATTCGGTCATGGAGTAATTCATATTCGTGATTAAACAATACAGTTGTTACAGTTGTTACAGTTGCTATGCCTTCTTCTTTTTTTTGCTTGGCAAGCATCGCATTATAACCACCAATTGTATCTGCCTCTAGTCCAGCCATTGATCCACTTTTATCTAAAATAAAAACCAACTCTGTTAAATTTCTTTTCATCTTCGTCATCCTCCTAAATTTGTATCTACAAACTAAGAGTAACAATTCTGACATACAAAAAGGTCGCTTTTAAAGCGACATTTAAGCCCCTAACAGCACTTGATCAAATGTAAACAATGCCTCATTAATTTCGTGAATGTTATAATTCTCTTCTTCTATAAAGTATTCGATTATTAGATCAAACTTACTACTATGTGACAATGTATAGCCAGCTTTAGATAACAAATCCTTTGTTTCGTCTATATCCAATTCCAATGCAATGGCGAAGGCAATCACTGTTTTCTTAAGCGGTGTATAATCTACAGAATTGCGGATTTTAGAAAACAGACGACGGTCAATATTTGCTTTCTTATATGTCTGTACATCTGTCATCTTTTTTTCATCGATTAAACGCAAAAGTCTTTCAGAGAATGTTTCTTCTATATGTTTAAACACATCTTCTAAGCTTCTCTTTTTGGTTGGAGCTTCCTCAAATATAGCTTGGGATTCCAGTTTAAATATCTCTTCTTGTCGATTACGGGAAAATTGTATATCTAGCTCCTCTACATAGTATTCATCGATATATTCATGAATAGATGTAAATAGTTTTTCACTTAATCTAAATGCTTTCTTATCAAAAACAACAATATACACATGCATTTCATGTTCCATCAAATAGGCACTGATGGTTGAAATTGCAATCTGTAAAGCTTGCTCCTTCGGATAGCCATATACGCCAGAAGAAATGAGTGGAAAGGCGATGGATTTACAATTGTACTCTTTAGCCAAAGATAATGCATTTTCATAGGATGCTGTAAGGAGCGCTCTTTCGTTATTTAAACCACCTGTCCAAATTGGTCCGACTGAATGAATAATGTGCTTCGCTTGTAACTGAAAGCCATCTGTTATGACTGCCTCTCCTACAGGACACTCACCAATTTCATTACATACTTTTTGCAACGGCTCTGCACCTGCTGCATTGAAAATAGCTCCACATACCCCTCCGCCCATCTGAAGTGCAGTATTCGCCGCATTTACTATAATATCTACCTGCATTTTGGTAATATCGTTTCGTACAATTTCTAAAGGCAAAACTATCACTCTCCCATTCCTTCGTGTAAACTTTTACTATTACTCTAATGATAGCCAATGTATGACATGTTGAAAAGATACTTCCTTCTTCACTTCTACCTATCTATTTTACATATAGAAACTTTGGATAATATGATGTATCATCAACGTAAAAAGGAGGTATCGTTTTGGTCTCATCTAAAGACGTTGCAAAGCACGCAGGTGTATCACAAACTACTGTTTCGCGTGTATTAAATATGCCTGAAACTGTTAAAAAGCCCACTCTCGATAAAGTAATGAAATCAATTGACGAGTTAAACTACATACCTAATGGACATGCACGTTCCCTAGTTCAAAACAAAACCAATACGATTGCGCTTTTATCTGGTCCCCTCCATAATCCATTTTTTGTAGATACTACTACAGCAATCGTAAATTATGCCACTGAAAAAGGTTATCGGGTGAATGTTCAATTCGTGAATGATAAAAACCTACCCGAAGCATATGCAACTGCTATTGCGCATAAAGTAGACGGTGTTATTTTATCCTGTATATTAATTGACGATCCAATATTTGAAAAGCTGAAAAAGATGGATATTCCATTTATCACCTATAATCGAAAACATAAAAATAATGAATACTTTGTTGAAATTGATAATTTTCAAGCTGGTTATTTATCCGCAAAACATATGATTGAATTAGGCCATGAAGTAATTGCTTGGGTAGGTGGAACTTTATCCGTCAGTACATTCAACAACCGTTATCTCGGATTTCTTCAAGCGATGGAAGATTATAAAATACCACTTAAAGAAAAGTATATTTTTAACACGGATACGTCTAAACAAGATATTACACGCGCTTTCCATGAATTAATCCAACTTAAAAAACGTCCTACCGCTATATGTACTGGAGCGGATTCGATTGCACTCAACTTAATAGACGACGCAATAAAAGAAAACTTAAAAGTACCAGATGATCTAAGTATTATTGGAATTGACAATGTAGATTTAAGCCACCACGGGTTGATTCAACTAACTACTGTTGGTAGTATTTCAGAGCAAAATTTAGGGTTTATGGCTATTCAACAATTAATAGAAATGATTGAAAATAAAAAAAATAGTTGCATACAAATTACCGAATCTGTTAAAGTGTTTGGTAGAAACACTACACGAAAAAAATAAAACAACCTTAGATGGTTTGTTTTATTTTTTCACACAAAATGAATACGTAACCATTTTTAAGTGTTTTATTTTCCCTGAAAATGGTTACGTATTCACGGAAGATTAATTTTTATTTATACCGTTATGAAAGGGGTTTCATTATGTTAGGGGGAGGAATTTGTTTATGAAATGGAAAGACAGAAAATTTGGGGAAGAATCTCCATACATACCTGCAGGACCTTTTAAAATTCGTTTACCTTTTATTCATTATCGTTTTGAGTGGCCTGACTATGTTCAAGGGTTACTTATGTGTGCAGTTGATTTATCTGCCATTCCACTATTAATTGAATTATTAGGAATGCCATTTGAAGTTGCTTTAGCAATTATAGTACTAAATGGTCTTTTCTATTTACTGCATCATTTACTTGGAGATCCAGCTGTACCGGGGTGGATCACACCGGCAATTCCATTAATCATGTTGTACTGCCAACAGTTCCCTGAAGGACCTGAACGAGTACACTCGCTGATAGCATTTCAGATGACGCTCGGAATTCTTTCTCTTTTCTTAGGTGCAACAGGTTTGGCTTCAAGAGTCGTACAATTGATCCCTGCCGCTATGAAATCAGGCGTTATTCTAGGTGCAGGATTTGCAGCTATCATCTCTGTATTCCAAATAGGTGGGAAATTCGATGCTTTTCCTTGGACAATTACAATTGCAATAGGTATCGGATTCTATCTTTTATTTTCAAAGCACTTTGCAACGTTCCAAAATCGCAATCCATTTTGGGGGACAATTGCTAAACTAGGTATTTTCCCAGTAATTATTATAGCTGTTGTTATTGCTCCATTATTTGGGGAAGCAGCTTGGCCAACAATTGAATGGGGCTTTTCATCCCCAGACTTCATCACATTATGGAATGAATATACTGTTTTCGGGTTAGGCTTCCCACCACTTATGATGTTTATCACTGGGTTACCTACTGTACTTGCAGCTTACATCGTATTATTCGGTGATGTATTACAAACGAAAGCTTTAGTGGAAGATGGTGCAGCAGCACGTCCAGATGAAAAAATTGAATATAGCCCAAGTCGTGCACATTTAATCTTCGGTATGCGTAACAGTGTAATGAGTATTTTAGGTCCGGACATTACAATGAGCGGTCCATTATGGTCAGCAATGCAAGTAGTTATGATTGAACGCTTTAAAAAAGGGCGTAAAGCAATGGATTCCATTTTCGGTGGTGTAGGTTCCTTCCGTTGGGGTACAAATACAGGTTTATTCTTATTACCAATTGTTAGTTTAGTAGAACCTATCTTAGGCGTTGCTTTAGCTTTAACGATGTTAATACAGGGTTATGTAAGTGTAAAAGTTGGAATTCTTGAATCACGGAGCCAACGTGACTTAGGGATCGCAGGTATTATCGGAGCTGTCCTTTGTATTAAGGGAGCTGCATGGGGATTCGCAGTAGGCTTGTTACTTTGCTTTTTAATTTATGGTAAAGACTTCTTCAAGGGTGAAGTGGACGATACATTTATTAAAGATAGTAAAACTGACACAAACATAGATTAAAAACGAGAGGATGATTATTCAATGGAAAAGCAATTTTACGTAAATGGTGAATGGAAGTCTTCAGAAAAAATGGTTGACCTCCACTCCCCGCATACAAAAGAAGTGATTGCACAAATTCCACAAGCAACTCGTGAAGAAGTAGATCAAGCAATCGACGTTGCATACGATGCTAGAAAACAAATGGCTGAACTGACTGCCTATGAACGTGCTGCAATTTTAGAGCACATTACACAATTATTCATTGAAAACCGCAACAGAGCTGCTAAGATTATTTCTTCTGAAGCAGCGAAGCCTATGAAATATGCGTTAGGGGAAATTGACCGCACAATCGAAACATATAAATTTGCTGCTGAAGAAGCAAAACGATTAACAGGTGAATTAATTCCGATGGACGCCGCAAAAAATGGCGCCAACCGTTTTGGATACACGATTGAACAACCAATTGGAGTGATCGGTGCCATAACACCTTTCAATTTCCCACAAAACTTAGTAGCACATAAAGTAGGACCTGCAATTGCCGCTGGTAATACAATTGTTTTGAAACCAGCATCACAAACTCCGCTTTCTGCCCTGTTTTTAGCTGAATTGATTGATCAAACCGCTTTACCTAAAGGTGCCTTCAATGTCGTTACAGGCAGCGGTAAAACAGTTGGAGATGCGCTTGTGGAAAGCGACAAAGTTAAAATGATTACATTTACAGGTAGTCCTGCAGTCGGAAAAGGCATCCGCGATAAAGCTGGATTGAAGAAAGTAGCACTTGAACTCGGCTCAAACGCTGGGTTGATTATCGACAAGAACGTGGATTTGTCCCAAATCGTACCAAAATGTGTAATGGGCGCATTTTCAAATCAAGGGCAAGTATGTATTTCATTGCAACGCACGTATGTAATGGATGAATTATTTGAAGAATTTATCCATCAATTTTCAGCATTAACAAAAGAACTTGTGATTGGAAATCCATTAGAAGAAACAACAGACATCGCGGCTATGATCAATCCAGGTGAACAGGAAAGAGCACTAAGCTGGGTACAAGAAGCAGTCGAGCATGGCGCAGAAATCGTTGCGGGAGGCACGACTGAAAATGGTGTTTTCATGCCAACCATTTTAACAAATGTATCCCCTACTTCCAAAGTTTCTTGTCAGGAAGTCTTTGCACCAATCGTTGTTGTGAACCGTATCTCTTCTATTGAAGAAGGTATTAACGCTATCAACGATTCAAACTATGGCCTACAAGCTGGTGTTTTTACGAACGATATTCAAACAGCTTTTAAAGTCTCTAAAGAATTAGAAGTTGGGGGTGTCATGATTAACGATATCCCAACATATCGTATCGACCAAATGCCGTATGGCGGTGTGAAAGAAAGCGGTACAGGTAAAGAAGGCTTAAAATATGCGATTCATGAAATGACTGAAACCAAACTAGTTGTATGGAATCAACAATAAGGAGTGGCAAATATGTCTGAAAAAATTACATTACCACCAGTTAGTTATACTGGATGGGGTTCTCTTTCACATTTATTAGAGGAAATAAAACGCTTTAACGCACAAAAAATCCTAGTAGTTACTGACCCGTTTTTATTAGATTTAGGGTTAACAAATAAAGTAGTGGCTCCACTTGAAGAGGCTGGTTACCTGACGGAGATTTATACAGAAGTTGTACCCGAGCCACCTTTAGCAATTGGTGAAAAATTAGTCACATACACTCGTGTTAATGGATTTGATATGGTTATTGGAGTCGGCGGCGGTAGTGCGCTAGACTTAGCAAAACTTGCAGGTGTATTAGCATCACATGAAGGTAATGTAGCAGATTATTTAAATCTGACAGGTACAAAACAAGTAACAAAAAAAGGACTTCCCACTATATTAATTCCTACTACGTCGGGAACTGGTTCAGAAGTGACAAACATTTCTGTACTATCCTTAGAAACAACAAAAGACGTCGTAACACACGACTACTTATTAGCAGATGTGGCTATCGTCGATCCTGCTTTAACTATTTCTTTACCACCTAAAGTAACTGCTGCAACAGGTGTAGACGCATTAACACATGCAGTAGAAGCGTATATTTCTAAAAATGCGAGCCCAGTTTCCGATGCATTGGCATTACAGGCTATCCGTTTAATTAGCAACTCCATCCGTACAGCTGTTTCAAACGGTGAAGACAAGCAAGGACGTACAGATATGAGCTATGGAAGTTACTTAGCAGGTCTTGCATTCTTTAATGCAGGTGTAGCTGGTGTTCATGCATTAGCTTACCCGATCGGAGGTCAATTCCATATTGCACATGGGGATTCAAATGCCGTTTTACTTCCTTATGTAATGGGCTATATTCGCCAAAGCTGTGAAAAACGAATGAAGGACATATACGAAGCAATGGGCTTTAGCTCTACAAATCTTTCTCAGGAAGAAGCCTCCTATAAATGTGTTGCAGAGTTGAAACGTCTTGTAGAAGATGTAAACATTCCATCTACTTTAAAAGGCTTTAACATTACTGAGGATGCACTGGATAGCTTAACTAGCGATGCCATCGAGCAAAAACGCATCCTTGCTCGTAGCCCAATGCCATTATTAAAAGAAGATATTTATGCTATTTATAAAGCAGCATACAATGGAATTATTGCAGAAAAGTAATTAGAAGAACAACTTGCAAAGCAAAATCTAGATTATAGACTTTCTTTAAAAGATCCATCCGTAATAAAAGTTGATAATCTAAAAAACTAAAAACACCAATCCTTAGAGGGGGAAACTCAAGGATTGGTGTTTTTAGATTTGTTAACTAGAGGTCAAAGCGATAACAACGGGCTCCTGCCATATCACCAAGTTTACTTTCTTCTTCAAAGTCTCTTACAAAGCCATAATATTCATATAATCGAATGGCTTTCACCATTGAATCCCCTGTAAACAAATAGATACTCTTCGCTTCTTTTTCTCTTGCGTAATCTAAACATGCATCTAATAGTTTTCTTGCAACTCCACGTCCTCTCGCATTCGGATGAACTCCCAATAAACGGATGAAAGGGGCATGAATATCTAGTGGATGTCCTGCATATGCCTTTTCAGCAGTTTCGAATAGCTGCACTGTTCCTAAAATTTCTTGCTCATCTCTTGCGACCAATATTTTGTCTACATCAGGACTATCAACAGATGTAATTATATCTTCTAAGTAGCCCTCCCAAAATTTCGGATCATCAAAGCCATTTTCATATTGTAAATAACTATCTACTAATAATTTCTGAACTCTTTCTTTATCAGCTTCATTTAATATTTCCACAACAATCTCTGTAATCATTTAACCCCTCCTCTTCATTAACCTAGTTAACAGGTCTGAATAGTGTAAATTTAGGTTAACATTAAAACCTGAGAAAGACAATACAATATCTAATAGAAGTTTTCTATCATAACTTGCCCTATTGATAAAAAAATTTAACAAAAAAACTGTAGAATTCACGTTATTTTACGCTTTGTCCACAGTCTAACTTTTATTTCAAATCGGAGGGTTATTCATGAAGACGCTGATATAAAAAGTATCCTTTGTTTTTTTACATTTATAGGATATTCCAACTAAAACGGTCCATTTTCCAACTAAATGTTATAGGATTCCAACTAAATTCTTAACTTATACTATTATGTGTTATCTAATATATTGATTGTAGCGAAGGAAGCATCTCGACCCCGACCGCAATAATACCAATTCTATTTATCCTATTTTTTAAAAGAAAAAAGACTATAGATTAACTCCAAATTCTTAGAGTTTGTCTACAGTCTGTATCCACCAGGTGGTTTTTTTGTGTTGAAATTATGAAAATAAAAAGAGCTTAGTTATTATCTAAAGTACTTATTCTGGTACATAACTCTCTATTGCTAACAGTGCTGTAGTATAGCTGTTTCGAATATGTTCTCGCATAACAGATTCTACTAAATCATCATTCCCAGTAAGAAATGCTTTATATATTTCCTCATGTTCACGAATAGGTCTATTTGGATCGTAATAACGATTAAATTTACCACCGATTCTTCTATATCTATTAATATGATGATAAATTTGTTCAAGGAAGCGCATCATTGTTTCATTTTCACTTAAATGATGAATCAAGTCATGAAATTCGGTCCCATATTTAACAACATCCATTATTCTCTGTTCAGAAGCGGCCAGTTTCATCAAATGGATTTTATCATTTAACTGCTGTAGCTCCAGTTGTGTAATGCGTATACTCGCTTCACGAGCTAATGTACCTTCTAATATCTCACGTGCACAATAAATCTCTTTTGCATGCTTAAGTGTAATATCCGTTACATGTATTCTCCCATTAGACGCTTTAATCACCAATCCTTCAAGTTCTAAGCGATACAAAGCCTGACGAAGTGGGGTTCGACTAACAGCGAATTGTTCAACTAACTGTTCTTCTGATAAATGTTCTAATGGCTCAAAGTACCATTCTACAATTTTTCTACGAATTTCATGATAAACAATATCACTAGTAGATTTTCTTTTCGCTTTTTCGAACATTTAATCATTCCTTAAACCGTTGTTTTTATTTCACTAATAATAGAAGGAAGAAGTCCACCTTTTAAATATGTTTCTACTTCCACAGTATTATCTAATCTAATAATAACCTGTTTTTCACTTTTTGTTCCATCAGTTTTTATAATATTTAATAAAGTTCGTTGTTTAGCGTGTAATGTTGCTTGGCTTAATTTCAATTGTACAGTTTCCTCACCCGTAAATACATAAGGAATTTCATTCTCAGCATAAGTAATTGGTAAAATCCCCATTCCTACTAAGTTACTTCTATGAATTCGTTCAAAACTTTCTGCCAGAACTAATCGAACTCCTAATAACTTAGTACCCTTTGCTGCCCAATCTCGAGAACTTCCAGTGCCATATTCCTTTCCAGCAACAATAAAAAGACCAATTTGAAGCTGCTTGTATTTTTCCGTTGCTTCATATATTGTCATTACTTCTTGCGTGGGGAAATATTTAGTATAGCCACCTTCTACATTATCCAATAGTTTATTACGAATTCTAATATTGGCAAATGTCCCTCTTACCATTAATTCGTGATTACCTCTACGAGCACCATACGAATTGAATTCATTAGATGGAATTTCGCGTTCCAATAGATAATGTCCTGCGGGGCTTTTTTGTTGAATGTTTCCAGCCGGAGAAATATGATCTGTTGTAATTGAATCGCCTAAAACTAATAAAGGGTATAAATTATTTAAATATCCTTCTTCATGACTGCGATTTTGTAAATCTAGAAATGGTGATTTTTGTATATATGTTGATTGTAAATCCCAAGTGAAAGTATCTCCTTCTGGATACTCAATCTCTTCCCATTTTTCATGTGAGTGTACTGTACTATATTGTTCTTTATAACTTAAATTTACAACTTCTGTTTGGCATTTTTCTATTTCTTCATTCGATGGCCAAAGGTCTTTAAAATACACCTTATTCCCCTTACTGTCTGTTCCAATCGCTTCTTTATAAATATCAATATTTGTAGTCCCAGCAAGGGCATAAAGAACAACTAGTGGGGGTGAAGCTAAATAATTTGCTTTAATCGATGGATGAATACGACCTTCAAAATTTCGATTTCCACTTAGAACTGAACTTACAACTAAATTATTCATATGAATGTCTTTCTCATATTTTTCATGGAGTGCACCACTATTTCCACAACAAGCGGCACAACCAAAACCATCAATGTAAAATCCGAGTTTCTCTAAACAAGTTAAAAGACCTAGTTTTTTCAAGTAATGTTCAACCATCTTCGAACCTGGTGTCAAAGAAGTTTTTACATAAGAAGGAACCTTTAATCCTAAATTACTAGCTCTCTTAGCGACAAGCCCTGCGGCAATCATAACAGAAGGGTTAGATGTATTCGTACAACTTGTAATAGCCGCAAGTACAACATCCCCATGTTTTAAATATTCACCTTGTTTTTTTACTTCTATTTCCGTTAATGAGTAACCTCTATCTTCAATAGATGCTGTTAAACTTCTTTGGAAAGAATGTTTCATTTCTGTCAATGGCACTCGATCTTGCGGACGCTTTGGCCCCGCTAAACTTGGCTCAATTGTAGTTAAATCAAGAACTATTTTTCTTGTATATATCGGATCATCTTCACCATCTTCTCTGTACAACCCCTGTACCTTATGATAATGGCTCGCTAAAACAGCTGCCTCTGACCTACCAGTTTGCAATAGATATTGTTCAGTAATATAGTCAAACGGGAAAAATGATAGTGTAGCACCATACTCTGGTGCCATATTTGCAATCGTAGCACGGTCTGCTAATGAAAGATGGGATAGCCCATCGCCGAAAAACTCTACAAATTTTCCTACTACCCCTGTTTTCCTGAGCATTTCTGTAATAGTTAGTGCTAAATCTGTTGCAGTTACTCCTTCTGCCAAAGCACCAGTAATTTTAATACCAATTACTTCAGGATTTAGCAAATATAAAGGTGAGCCTAACATAGCAGCTTCTGCTTCAATACCTCCAACTCCCCATCCAACAACACCTAAACCATTAATCATTGTTGTATGTGAGTCCGTACCAACTAATGTATCTGGATATAAAAGATTCTCTTTTTGTAGAACACTCGATGCTAAGTATTCTAAATTGACTTGATGAACAATTCCAGAACCAGGTGGCACAACATAAAAATTTTCAAATGCTTGTTGTGCCCATCTAACAAAGCTGTAACGTTCTTGATTTCGTTTGTATTCAATGTCTAGATTTTTTTGGAGTGCATCTGAATTACTTGAACTCTCCACAATTAATGAATGATCAATTACTAAATCCACACGTACTTTTGGATTTATCTTTTTGGGATCGTCTCCCAATTCTTTCATTTTAGAACGAAGCGCCGCTAAATCTACAATTGCCGGGATGCCAGTATAATCTTGAAAAATAACACGCCCTGGAACAAATGGAATTTCAACATCTCCTCCACTATTAGTCACCCAGTTGATAAGTTGCTCTATATGCTCTGTTGTCACGTTAACTTCGTCATAATTACGTAAGGCACCTTCTAATAATAAGCGAATCGAATATGGCAACTTCACACTATCATTGAATCTTTTAATATCATAATAGCTATAAAGTTGGTTATTAACATTTAATGAAGAAAGCTCTTTATACTTCTGATTCTGTAGCAATTAGTCACCTACTTATCCTTTTTGAGATTCTAATACCGTTTTTGCAATTGTATTATCTAAATCTTCATAAGCGTAATATTCGATTGTTTGATATAAATCCTCACGCGTTTGCATGTTTTGAAGTTGGTCTACTTGTGTACCTTTGTTATAGATATCTTTAAATAATTGTTCCACCGCATAAGCTGTGACACGTAAAGAAGATACAGGATATATGACTAATTTATATCCCCATTCTTCAAATTGTTTGTCTGAATAATAGGGTGTCTTTCCGAATTCAGTCATATTTGCTAATAAGTGTACATTAATCTCATTTGAAAATTGGATAAAATCTTCTTCCGACTTTAGAGCTTCTGGAAAAATAACATCTGCCCCGGCTTTTTCATATGCTTTAGCTCGTTTGATTGCTTGTTCCATCCCCTCCACTGATAGGGCGTCAGTTCGAGCAACAATTACCATGTCCTTACTAGCTTGTCGACAAGCTTGAATTTTTTGGATCATTTCTTCTTCACTTATGAGTTTTTTACCATTCAAATGGCCACATTTTTTAGGTAAATCTTGATCTTCAATTTGAACGGCTGCTGCACCAGACTCTTCTAGCTCTCGAACTGTTCGTATGACATTAAGCGTGCTACCAAAACCTGTATCAATATCAACTAGAATTGGAATATTCGTCGCTCGATATAGTTCTTTTGTTTTTTCTGCCAATTCACTTAATGTCAATAAGCCTACGTCTGGAATTCCTTTACTTGCCGAAACAGCTCCTCCTGATAAGTATAAAATTTCAAATCCTGTTTTTTTAGCTAAAATAGCACTTAGACCATCATGGGCACCAGGAACTTTTATAATTCCTGGTTTATTTAAAATTTCTCTAAATCGACTGCTTGGACTTTGATCTCTATTCTGTATTAACCAACTCATAGAGTTACCTCCTGTTCAAGTAATAATGCATTAAAAACCTCTTGTAATGAAGATTGGCCCTGTAAATTAAAGACTAAATCAACCACTCGTTTTTGCTGAGTTTCTGTTAATTTTTCTTGTGTAATACGGTTAAATTTTTCAATGATTTGTTCATTTTTCATCGGGTTACTAGAATGGCCTAAAGGTTTAGATACCATTTCACTCACAACTGAACCATTTTTAAATTGAATCGTAATTTTGTTAGGATTACCGGCTGGATACCCACTTTCCATTTCTTCTGTCACACGAACGGTTACAATGTTTTTGATACGTTCTAAAGTTTGTTCATTTTTTAAGCGCTCATCACTAAATGTATTTAAATCAATTTTTCCATCCTCTAATGCCACAACAACAATATAAGGTAATGAATGATCCGCAGTTTCACGGGTTTTAGGATTCCACTTTTGGGTATCTTTTGCTAATACATCGTAAGCCAATTGAAATGTTTCTATTTCTATTTTTTCAATATCGTTTAAGGAAGATACATGCTCTCGAATTTTTAATGTGGCTTCAATAGCACTTTGTGTCATATATTCTACAGCCCAATTTTTAATATATGTTCGTGTAATAGCATTGGGTGAATCAGTGCGATTAATCATATCAGCTACTTCTTCAATTGATAGTTTACTATTTAACAATAAAGCATTCATCCCCATTGAACCTTGTAATGCCTCAAAAGGACCTGACATTCCTGATTTAGCAAGTTTAACTGCGAAAACTGCATTTTTAGCTGCATTAGCTGCCGCTATCCCTTTCCATTCACTAATTTCTCCGTTACGAGTTTGGCGCATTGCTGCATGTGGAACAATCGCTAGTGCAATTGCATTAACCGTTTCTTGCTCTGTTAAGTCTAATAAGTGACTCGCACCAACAACTGTTGCAAGTGTAATATAATTGACATGGTCCCACCCGTTTTTCTTTAAGCTAGCCGCATCACAAAATAGCACTCCTATTTCATAACTAATTGCAATCGATGTTGTAAGCTTTTCAATAGATATGTCATATTGTTCACTCAATGCCAGTAATGGAGCAATAACATCGGATGGATGTAATGGTTCGAGCGATAAATATGTATCATTAAAATCTAAGTAACGAATTGCGCCACCATTTGCTAATGTTGCATATTCCGAAATTACTTTATGATTTGTACCAATTACAGTTGCGCCATTTGAATCTAGGTATTGGAGAGAAAATTTACGAGCTACACTCGATGCATGGCTATCGTAACCAGCAACTAAACAACCAAGTGTATCTAGTATGCGACGATTTACTTCTAAAATAACGTTCGGATGTAAAGAAGAATAACTTATTCTTCGAGAAAAATTAGCTAAGCTTTGAGAAATTAAATCCATTATTAAAATACCTCCAAATAAGTAGATTTTGGGATAAAAATATCCCCTTTCATAATGCGTCTTGCTGTACGTTCTAATCCAACTGCTGTTACATCTGTATAAGTCTCATTTAATTTAACTCTAACTTCTACGATACCGTCTGCATGGGCAACTCGTACTTTTTCTGAAGACGATGGTAAACTACAAAATTTATTTGGAATAGTACCACTTAATAATGCAGAAGCCGCTATGTTATATAGACCTGAACCTGCAAATGTTTTGTGTACATTACCCATAGATAACATTGTTGCAAAAATGTCATACTGTTCCTTTTTTATTTCTATGCCAGATGTTGTAACATAATCATGTGGCGATGCTACTAAAGCAACTTTAGGAACCGCTGGATGTTTTTTTGCTTCATTAATTGAATCTTCCATTCCGGCAATTACAGCCGCTTCGCATCTTCGTTCATTTAATTCTGCCAACACATCGGCCCGGTTCTCCAACTGTTGTTTTAATTGCTTCCCTTCAAATCCGAACCCTTCAAATCCTAAGTAGAGAAAAGGATTAACAATATCGACTAGTGAAACTGGAATATCCATCATATGAGTTGGACCTAATGGTAAAGTTTTACCTGTTTTTCCTCCACCTGGTTGCAAAATATCGACAATAAATTTTGCTCCTTTTGTTACAATTCCAGGCATATGAAAATCACCAACTACTTTTGCCTTTCCTTCAATTACAGGTACGGTGATTTCAATAATCTTAGAGATATTAGTATTAAATGCATAAACTGTAACACTACTCGCTCCTGATGGTACGTCTACTAACCCTTCATCTACTGCAAAAGCGCCTACTGCTGCCATTAAATTTCCACATGTCCCCTTTATATCTGCAATGCGCTGACTAATGCCCATTTGATAAAAAGAATAATCCACATTGGCATCCGAATGAGTAGGTGGACCTATTACAACAATTTTACTTGTGTGAGAAGTTCCACTTCCTAGACCATTTACCTGTGAACTATTGTAAGAATCAATTGCATGATAAAAGATATGCTTCATTTCACTTTGTTCTTTTGGCAGATCATGTTGATGAAAAAAAACCCCTCTACTTGTACCGCCTCTATATACAACTGCTGGTACTGAAAACTGACTCATACATTCCACCTCTTTAATATTATCCCTCTTCGTTAATTATTAATTTTTTACCTTTCATTTTTAACACAAATGGTACAATGATCCATAAAGCTGCAATAATTAAGAATACTGCAGACATCGGCTCTTTAAAAAAATAAAAGTAATCACCATTAGAAATAGTTAGTGCTCTGCGCATATTGTACTCCAGCATAGTGCCGAGTACTAAAGCCAATACAAATGGTGCCACTGGAAAATCAAACCTCGTGAAAATATAACCTAAAATCCCGAATGTTACTAACAAAATTAGATCAAATAATGTTAGGCGCACAGCATAAACTCCAAATACAGAAATCGCCACAATTAAGGGTAATAAATATTTTGGAGGCGTTTCTACAACTTTTGCAAACACTTTAACCATCGGCATATTTAAGATTAATAACATAATATTCCCAACAAACATACTAGCAATTAGTCCCCAAGCTACTTCTGGATTTTTTTCAAATAGTAATGGACCAGGTTGAACGTTATACATAATTAGAGCACCCATTAATATCGCTGTTGTTCCTGATCCTGGAATCCCCAATGTTAGTAACGGAATCATGGCACCACCAGAAGCTGCATTATTTGCTGATTCTGGTCCAGCAACACCTTGGATCATCCCAGTTCCAAATTTTTCAGGTGTTTTACTTACTTTTTTCTCTACACTATAGGAAAAGAAAGCTGCAATAGATGCACCTGCACCTGGTAAAACACCTATCAAAAAGCCTAGAAAGGAACCTCGAAAAATTGCTGGGATACTATCTTTAAGTTCTTTCCTATTTGGTAGTATTGAGTTAACTTTCACAGCTTTCCCATGAATATAATCACGTTCAATAATAGACTTAAATACTTCTCCTAATGCAAATAAACCAACAGCAACAGTTAAAAATTCTATACCTTCATAAAGACTTGGTTGATTAAATGTAAAACGTGCAATACCTGATACAGAATCAATTCCAATTGTACCAACTAGTAAACCTAAAGCCGTCATTAACAAGGCTTTTGTCATCGATTTACCCGCTAATCCACTTACTGCACATAATCCTAGAATCATAAGTGATGTATAATCTGCTGGTCCAAAATTGATTGCTAATTTCGATAGAGGCTGTGCTAAAAATATTAATCCAAGAAGTGAGACAATTCCTGCCACAAAGGAACCAATTGCAGCAATGGATAAAGCAGCACCTGCACGACCCTTTTTAGCCATTTGATACCCATCTAATGTTGTTACAACTGAAGCGGCTTCGCCCGGTGTATTTAACAAGATCGAGGTAGTTGAACCACCATACATAGCCCCATAATAAACCCCAGCAAGCATAATAATTGCACTAGTTGCTGCTTCTGTTGGACTTAAGGAAGATGTAATCGAAGATGTAATAGGTATTAATAATGCAACACCACTTACGGGACCAATACCTGGTAATACGCCTACCGCTGTCCCTATTAATACACCAAAAAATGCAAAAGCTAGATTATGCCATTGGAAGGCTGTTTCGAATCCAAGCTTTAACCATTCTAAAACGTCCATTTAAATCACCTCTCTAGTTTAGGAAGTCTAACCATACCGGGAACTTAGGCAGAGTTCCATTAAGTAATTCCACATAAATGTAATATACGGAAATAGAAACAATTAACGCTATCAAAACGGATATCCAAGTTTTGCCACGCTCAATTGTTTGAAAGCCAATTAATAGAAATAAGAAAGTAGTAATAACATAACCTAAGGGACGTAAGAGTAAGCAATATGCAAATGTTGCAGCTAAAATAATAAAAAACTTTTTATAGTCGAAATCAACTTTTTCTACCACATCTTCTTTTTCATACCTAAATGTCTCTATAAATAGTTTAATACTCAAAATAATAGTTAAAACTCCTAACATTGTCGGAAATACATTAGAGCCTACTTGACTACCATATGATGTACTAACATAACTCCTACTACCTACTATAAATGCTAAGCCTATCACCAAAAATACGCATGCGAACCCCCGATCAATTGTAGCTTTCATAAGTAGCCTCCTTTACATTACAGTTAGAATATTAAGGGAGGATAGGTTTAATCCTCCCTCATTTTTCTGTAAATTATTTCGCCATACCCATCTCTTTTAAAATTTTAAGTACTACTTTATCTTGTTCCTGTAAATAAGTCATAAAATCATCGCTCTTTTTAAAGCCATTTCCCCAACTATTTTTCTCGAGTTCAGATTGCCATTCAGGTGTTTCAACCATTTGCTCTATATGATCTTCCCAATATTTTACCGCTTCATCAGAAATATCTTTTACTGCAAATAATCCACGCCAATTTGTAAATTCTGCATCATAACCTGATTCTTTAAAAGTTGGAACTTCGCTAAAAATACCATCTAAACGTTTTGAAGAAGAAACCCCTAATACCCGTATCTCACCCGCTTCTAAATATTGACCAACTTCTGAAATTCCTGTAGTTAATGCATCTGAGTGACCACCTAGTAGAGCAACCATTGCATCGCCACCAGCATCATATGAAATATACTTAATTTCTTTTGGATCTGTACCGAGTGCAATTGCTGGCATCATGGCAATAATGTGATCCATCGATCCTGCACCCGAACCACCTGCAAATGTAATCGATGATGTATCTTTATCAATCGCTGTATATAATTCTTCTAGTGTTTGGTAAGGAGAATCTGCTTTTACAACAATTGCACCATAATCTGTCGTTAATTGTGCAATTGGTTTCATGTCTGCGTATGAATAAGGACTTGCAGCTTCATTTCTAAGATAATTGATTACAATTGGTGCAGAAGGTAATAATAGCTTCTCCTCATTAGTTGGATCATTTGTAATAAATTGTGACAATCCTGTAGTTTGTCCACCTCCAGGTACATTTTCTACTGAAAATGGTTGAGCCACTACTTTTGTTTGTTCAATTACTTTTACTACTGCACGAGCTGTAGTATCTAAACCTCCACCTGCACCACCTGGTGCATAAATAACAATCGGTTTTTCAGGTTCATACCCAACGTCATCATTCTTGTCTGAAGCTTCAGCCGCTTCTGACTCATTAGTTGTCGTTGTCGCACCATCATTCGAATCACTACATGCAATTAATAAAACCGAAAGTACTGACAACACCAAAAACAACAACCATTTACTTTTCATCCATATTCCCCCTAAAAATTTTTAAAAGAAACATTTAGCCCCTTTTGTATAATTGTATACATTTATACTAAATTGTCAAAATGTTTTTAAGATTAAAAATATATATATTAATATAGTAAATCCACGTACTAAATGTAAACATAGTAACCATTATAGTTAAAAAAATCACCTTAGTAGAAAACTCCTGTAAAACCTTATAATTGCATAGCGAAAGTAACGAAAAGTATAGATGTGTATTACAATTAGTAATTTCCATTGTTTTACTCCTTAATTAGACCAAAGCACCGATATAAGGGAGTATAAACTAGCAACTTTTATAAAATTTGTTGATAATTTTTATAAGTTCCACACTAAAAAAAGGCCGTTTAATCTAAATTATTTAACGGCCTTAATATGTTATATGAAATTTTTTTAACGTAAATTAATCCACCATTGATAATTCGATTTTTATCCTAGGCTCGTATTGTTCTTGCAAAGCTTGTTTCTCCATTTCATAGCATTCAGGCTTCATACTGACCCCTTTTTGATCAGTAATTAAGGTTAATTGTACTTTCTAGGTATTGCCAAAGGTAAGGATGATTCACGTTCATGTAATAATCATGGTTTTGTATGATTCGTGTGTAGTTTCAAATTTCCCCCTTTATATTAATTTAAGTGCTCTTGCTTATTCATAAATTTTATTATTCTAACATTCTCTTTTATCTCCAATAAATGAATACCTGTATCACCTGTTGAAAATACATGATTACTAGTATTCGGCTGGTTTAAAAATGCTTTTAAAAATTGCGAAATAAACCCACCATGAGAGACAATTGCTACTCTCTCGTACTCTTGATAATCTAAAATAATTTGATGGAAAATCCTTTCCGCTCGAAAACGAAACTCCAATTCTGATTCACCCTTCTCAATGGGAATATGAACAGGTCTTCCACCGGGTGGTAATGGATAATTTATGGACGCCTCTACTTTTGAAATTCCTGCAAGAATTCCATTATTAAATTCCATTAAGTCAGTCTCTTCTTCTAATTGACATCCTGTTTCTTCTTGAAGAATTAATGCTGTGCTTCTCGCTCTTTTTAGTGGACTTGATATGATGATATCTGGTGGAAAATGTGAGGCTACATATACCGACATCAACTTCGCTTGTTTCTCTCCAAGATCTGTTAAAGGAAAATCTGCTCTTCCCTCATGTACTCCTAGTAAATCCGCTTCTGATTGTCCGTGTCTAACAATGAGCAATTCCATATAAATTTTTCACTCCTTAAGGTGGAAGAAAACTTAAAAATAAACCATAATATACCATTATTTGTAGTTACATTTTACCACATGAATTGACAGATAAGCATGTTGTCTTCAGTTTTTTAAAAACTATTTTTGAATAATCAAAAAAGCTAAAAAGCATTGGCTTTTTAGCTAAGTTTCTCTGCTATATTCACTTTAAATAAAATAAACCACCATTAATAATTTCGATTTTTATCCTAGGCTCGTATTGTTCTTGCAATGCCTGTTTCTCCATCTCATAGCATTCAGGCTTCATACTTACCCCTTCATAGAAGTATTCAAGTACTTCCAAATCCTTTAGCCATCTTTGCTTTGCCTCTTCAGCCCAAGTATGATCATCCTGTTGTATAATGCGGTCGATAAGCTCATCTAATCGTTCAAGGGCACGGATTGGCTTTATAATATAGGGAAGTTTAAATGTCTTTTCAGAAATAGTTGTATCCAATTCCAGTCCTCTGAGCGATTCTTGAAAACGATTGATAATACTACCTGTCATTAAATTAATGCCTAAAGAATGAAGCATTTCTTTTGTTTGATCACAGTAATACGATATTTTATAATTCACTCCTAACCACGGAGTTATAATCTTTCTTTCATTTGCAACTTCTATTTTCTCATACATATGCACAAATGAGCCCATCCGTCTGGTTGTTTGAAAGATCTGATTTAATTTTGGAGAACCGAAGTGGACAATCTCCCCTTTAACCTTTTCGAGAAGATTATTTTGATCAGTGATTAAGGTTAGTTGTGCAGGACACGGCACCCCATTAGTACTTTCTAGATATTGCCAATAATAAGGGCGATTCATAATTTTTTTGTCCATATCAATCGTTAATTGTACAGTCATGTAATAGTCATTATTTTGTACGATTTGACAGTTATTTTCCGTAAAAAATTTCTGTAAATACCGATGAACTTCTTGCGGATACATGCACGTCCTCCTCCCCTTCCTTAACCAGAATCATCTTATATGGATTTTTTAAAAGTTGATAAGATGTCATCTAACTCACCCACCGCTTTTTCAAAGACATCAATTTTCACATACAGCAAATCTAATATGTTCTTCTCAATAGTGTTATCGATGGCTAAATTGTAAATATGAACGTCATGTTCCTGCCCTAAACGATGGACACGCCCAATTCGCTGCTCTAATTTCATCGGATTCCAAGGCAGATCATAGTTGATAACATGGTGACAGAACTGTAGGTTAATACCTTCTCCCCCAGATTCTGTTGCAATCAATACTTGTGCCTGTTCTTTAAATAAATGTTTCATCCAATCTCGCTTGGATTTGTTGAATTTTCCGTTAAAGGGTACACTTGTGATACCTTTTGTTTGCAAATACCACTGGAGATAGACTTGACTCGCTCGATATTCTGTAAAGATAATGACCTTATCATCGGCTTTCGAAATGATTTCATATACCTTTTCAGCTTTTGAGTTTATTTCCAACGAGCTTAGTTTCTGAATGATTTCTTCGATATAACTAATTTCTTCTCGTTCTGTACATTTTTGAAGCATTTTATTTAACGTAAGATAGGTTGCTTCCTTACTACTACACATTTCCTTTTGCAGCGTAATCATTGAAAAAGCACCCGAAAAAACCGGGGAAATATTTTTAAGCTCTAATATCATGTCGTATACTTCTTTTTCCTCTTTGGAAAACTGAATAGGTATAATTTCGACTTTTCGATTTGTCCATTCAATTCCTGTATCATGTCTTCTATTTCGCACCATGACTTGATTTACCAATTCTCTTAAATACTCATCGTGCTCTAAGTTGTGTTTACTTGCGGAGAACTCCGATTGAAACGTCTCATAATTCCCTAGGTGTCCTGGTTTTAATAGAGAAATTAGATAAAATAATTCAAACACATTGTTCTGAATTGGAGTGGCAGTCAACAACAAACAAAACTTTTTCTTTAATCCTTGAACAAATTCATAAATTTTCGTTTTATGGTTTTTAAGCTTGTGTGCCTCGTCGATGATGATCATGTCATAATCTTGTGCATAGATGAGTTCTTTGTGTGGGCTTTTCTTTGCGGTATCCATACTCATGACTACTACATCATAGTGATCTAATGAGTAATTTTTTTTGTAAGCGATAGCGGGGATATAAAATTTGTAATTCAATTCTTCAATCCATTGATTGATCAATGATGCAGGTGCTAAAATCAACGCTTTTTTTACAAGCCCTCGAATAAGGTATTCTTTTAATATCAACCCCGCCTCAATCGTTTTACCAAGTCCAACCTCATCCGCAAGAATTGCCTTACCATTCATCCTTTCGATAACTGTTTCGGCCACATCCAATTGATGATTAAGTGGAGTTAAATTTGGTAAGTACTTGGGAGACTGGAGACCTGTAAAATCTGTAATCAGATTAGCCTTCACCACATCGTAGCTCATATTGTATAATGTCCAACTATCCCATGGTTCACGATTTTCCAATCTATCTATAAATGCTTCTTTCCACTCAGATGACCTTTCTATTATCATGAATATCACCTCATGTAACTTTCTTCTTTCTCTTAGATTGTCCCAAAAAGAAGCACCTATGTTTTTTTAATTGAAATAAAATTATTAAAAAAACCTTGAAACGTATTTTAGACTTAAATTTGTGTAAAATAAAAAAAGATTGATGTTGATACATCAATCAGAGGTAGCTGTTCCATTATTAATCATCTACTCTGGTCATTTGTTTTTTATTGACCCAAGTGAGAGGTTCTTTATTATTTTTGATTCGTACGATTTCCTTCGCACATTCTAAGGACATAGCGCTCATCGCCTCGTTCGTAAGGGCTGCAATGTGAGGTGTGACGATCACATTATCAAACTCCCACAAAGGATGATTGGAGGGAGCTGGTTCATGTTCAAAGACATCTATTGCTGCACCTGAAATAATTTTCTTTCTTAATGCAACTGCTAGTGCTTCCTCATCAATTAACCCTCCTCTGGCAGCGTTAATCAAGAATGCAGTCGGCTTCATTAATCCAATTTTTTCTTTATCTATAATATGATGTAAATACTCGTTATATGGTAAGTGCAAAGAGATATAATCCGCTTTCTTAATCAATTCTTCAAGACTGTCTTCCATTGTAATGTATTCCTCGATAGGTGACTGTGCATATGGATCGTATGCGATAACTTTCATCTCGAAACCATGATAACATTTGTGAGCAACTAATTTACCTATATTCCCCATTCCCACGATCCCAAGGACTTTACCTTTCAGTTCTGTTCCATTAGAATTGTTCCGTATGTTAAAATCTCCATTTCGTAAAGCATGATCAACTTTTACAATTTGCCTTGATATTGAAAGGATTAGACCAATTACATGTTCTGAGACAGAATTTATATTAGCAGTTGGGGTATAAGTTACATAGATGCCTCGATTTGTGGCAGCTTCAATATCCACATTATCTAATCCTACCCCATAACGCGCAATAATTTTTAATCGATCGGCAATATTAATAACTTCTTTATTCATAACATCCGTTCTAAGTAGTACCGCATCGTAATGTGGAATAGCTTCTTTCAGTTCACTGGCACTCATTTCTGTTGGTGCAAAAACTTCGCATCCGTGTTCTTCTAAATATGCTATACCTTCAGTTGCAATTTCCCTTGGTATTAATACTTTAAATTCCACCCTTTGTTTCCTCCTTAAAAAGATTATTTTCTATTTTTAAGATCATTATTAAAAAAAGGCTATAAACAACATAATCGTTTATAGCCTTTTTCCTATTTTTTTAGCTGTCACTCAACTATGCTATCCAATATTTTCTTCCGAACAAAGTTTAAATGTCTATACATTTGTTTAAACGCTTCATGCGGATCTCTTCTTTTTAAAGCTTCATAAATTGCAACATGATGCTCAATTGTAATTTCTGGGTCTCTATTCTTAATTAGACTATCTGTTTTTTCATGTGCGATAAGGAGCGATGTAATCATACCCTCTACAACCGGATTATTTGCGCTAAGCGCTATGATTTTATGGAATTCCTTATCCAAAACCCCATAATTAGTATGTGCATTCTCACGTGTTTTGTTAATTGTATTTTCAAGCTGTTCCAACTGCTCATCTGAAATCTTTTCAGCTGCTATAGTAACCAACCCTAATTCTAATGCCATTCTCGCCTCGATTAGAGCGGGAAGATTATTTATAGAAAGAGAAAGCATTGCTGTAAAAGGAGAACTGCCTATTTTGTCATTAACATATGTTCCTCCTCTAGGTTTACGTGTAATGATTTCCAAGGTTTCAAGTGAGCTTAAAGCCTCACGTAGAACAGGTCTGCTTACATCCAATTGCTCCATCAATTTCATTTCTGGAGGCAACTTATCCCCTTGCTTTAGTTGACCGCTTAATAATAGATATACAATTTTTTCTAAAACTTGTTGCGACAGAGTGCTCCTTTTAACTGTATCAACAAAATACTCTTCCATACTTTAAACACCACTTTCTATTTACAATGAGACAAAAATAATCTCTTTTTCTATACTTTTATTCTACAATAAATTCAGAGAAATACCTCCAATTAAAAAGCCTATAATTACTTGCAAATACAACTAATAGTTTCTATTGGCATTTCTAGTATTTTGGATTCCATAAGACATTCTCTTTCTTCAATCTCTGACAAGGCACGGCTTTTTGTTGTCGAATTTCCAATCCTTAATCAAGTATTGCATACCAACAGAATCATCACGTACCCCAAGCATTTGTTCATTATACAATCGGTGTGCTTGATCGATTTTTTCCATATCTAATTCTATTCCAAGACCCGGTACTTGTGGCACTTCCACTTTACCGTCGATAATCTGTAAAGGGTTTTTAGTTAATCGTTGTCCATCTTGCCAAATCCAATGAGTGTCTATTGCCGTGATTTTCCCTGGGGCAGCTGCTGCAACATGTGTAAACATTGCTAGTGAAATATCGAAATGATTGTTGGAATGGGAACCCCATGTTAAGCCCCATTCGTTGCACATTTGAGCAATTCTCACCGAGCCTTGCATTGTCCAAAAATGGGGATCCGCAAGTGGGATATCTACGGAATTTAATTGAATGGCATGACCCATTTCTCTCCAATCTGTGGCAATCATATTTGTTGCAGTAGGAATTCCAGTCGCACGTCGAAATTCAGCCATTACTTCCCGTGAGGAATAGCCGTTCTCTGCTCCACAAGGATCCTCAGCATAAGCAAGAACGTGACTTTGCCCTTTACACAGTTGGATTGCTTCATTTAATGACCATGCACCGTTAGGATCCAGAGTAATCCTAGCTTCAGGAAAACGTTCAGCTAACGCCGTCACTGCCAACATCTCCTCTTTACCCTTTAAGACTCCTCCCTTTAGCTTGAAATCATGAAACCCATACCGTTTTTGTGCAGCTTCTGCTAATGAAACTATTGCTTCAGGCGTTAGTGCCTCTTCATGTCTCAATCGCATCCAATCATCAGGAGAATTTTGTTCGTTCAAGTAGGGAAGGTCAGTTTTCTTTCGATCACCAATATAAAACAAATAACCAAGCATTTGGACGTGTGTTCTTTGCTGTCCTTCACCCAACAGCTCAGCTACCGGAACTCCAAGATATTTACCCAATAGGTCAAGTAATGCTGCTTCAAGGGCAGTTACTACATGTATTGTCGTTCTTAAATCAAATGTTTGGGCCCCTCTTCCCCCTGAGTCTTTAAAAGCAAATTTTGTCCGTACCTTATTTAAAATTCTATTGTAAGCACCGATTGGTTCTGTTAGCACAAACTGCCTTGACTCTTCCAAGGTTTGGCGAATAGCTTCTCCTCCTGGAACTTCTCCTGCACCAACGTTACCATGTTCATCCTCTAAAATTACAATATTTCGAGTAAAAAAAGGACTGTGTGCTCCACTTAAGTTTAATAGCATGCTATCATGTCCAGCTACCGGAATAACCGACATTTTAACAATCCTTGGTGAATGAACCTTCTGTTGATTTTTTGCAGTTAGTTGCATAAAAACACTCCTTGTCTTTTAGTCTATTTATGTCAATTATTAAATATGGGCTTCTTTAATTTCTCCTACTATAAATACATAACTTACGATTGCCACAAATGCGTTAACCCCAATAAACAATAATGCTAGGTTAAAAGAACCCGTTAAGTAAAGTATATAACCGATTATAATTGGCGTTGTAATTCCCGCGATATTTCCAAAAGTGTTAAATAACGCACCATTAATTCCTGCCATGTTTTTAGGAGAAATATCAGATATAACTGCCCAGCCAAGACCACCAAATCCTTTTCCAAAAAAAGCAAGAGACATGATGCTAATCACGAGTACAATTGAATCCATGTAATTCGCGCTGATAATGCTCATGGATATGAGCATTCCTGTTATTATCGGAATTTTGCGAGCTAGAGTAAGTGAAAAGCCCTTTCCCATTAATCGATCTGAAAACATTCCACCAGTGATGGCGCCAATAAAAGCGGCAAATGCAGGAAATATTGAAACAAACCCGACTTCAAGAACAGACATACTCTTTTCCGTTATAAGATAAACAGGAAACCATGTAAGAAAAAAGTAAGTAATCGTCGTAGCACTATATTGTGCTATATATACTCCGACAATCATACGGTTTTTTAATAACCGAAAAATAACCCTTTTGCCTAAGGATTCTGCAGATGACTCATCGTCAATTTTCTTATTTGTATATGTATGAGCACCACCTCTTTGTAAATATTCCATTTCTTCTGATGTAATTCGCTTATGCTTTCCAGGAATATCATAATTCCCTACCCAAATCAACGCAAAACAAATACCCATTAATCCTAGAAATATGAAAACATAGTTCCAGCCATAAATGTACGTGATCCACCCGATTAACGGCGCGAAGATGACCGCTGAAAAATACTGTGCTGAACTAAATACAGCAGTTCCAACGCCTCTTTCTTTCGAAGGAAACCATTCAGCAACGATTCGCGCATTAGAAGGGAAAACTGGTGCAGTTATTAAACCCATAAGCAATCGTAAAGTAAACAGTAGTATTACCGCCAGATTACCATAAAAAAATCCAATAAATCCATGCAGAATGGATAAGATTGACCAAAGAAAAATGACCGTACCGTAAACTAGTTTTGTCCCATATCGGTCAATTAAAATTCCTCCGGGGATTTGCCCTATTACATAGGACCAGCTGAATGCAGAAAAAATATATCCCATAGTGACTGAATCTATCTTCAAATCACTGGTAATTGCATTGCCAGCAATAGACAATACCGACCTATCCGCAAAACTTAATGAAGTAATGACAAACAACATGAAGACAATTGTATAGCGAAGATTTCTTTTTATATATTTATTTAGATTTGTAAATAAAATCATTAAATCACTTCCCTATTTGGACACAGCAACTAAATCCCCTTTGAGATATTCTTTATCTTTTTTATCGAAAAACTAGGAGTTAAGCCTTTTATGCGTAACTCCCAAAGTCTCTACTATTTAATAAATACTGTTTTAATTGATGTGAAAAACTCCATAGCCGCTCTTCCTTGTTCACGTGAGTGTGAGCTGGACTGTTTCATACCTCCAAATGGTGCCTGTAATTCTACACCAGCACTTTCTGCATTGATTCGAACTAGTCCAGCGTCCATTTCGTTAATGAACTCCAGCATGTTACTAATCTTTGTAGTAAAAATCGAAGCACTCAATCCATACTCCGAGTCGTTTGCCATTTCAAGTGCTTCCTCAACTGTATCTACTTTCATAAGTGCAAGGACAGGTCCAAATATTTCTTCCCTTGCGATGGTCATATTCGGTGTAACCTCATCAAAAACTGTCGGTTCAACAAAATAGCCATTGGTCGTTTTAGATTTAGGAATCATGTTCCCACCAAAAACTAGCTTAGCCCCTTCTTCTTTACCTTTTTCAATGAATGATAGGACATTATTAAGTTGGCTTTCACTCGCTACCGGACCCATCCAGTTACTTTCCTCCATACCGTTGCCCACGGTAATTTCAGCGACCTTTTTAAGTAGCTTATCTTTGAACTCTGCATAAACACCTTTTTGCACAATTACTCTACTCGTTGCTGTACATTTTTGACCTGTAGATTTAAGTCCCCCGCTAATTGTCGCTTCCACCGCTAAGTCTAAATCAGCATCATCAGTCACGATAACAGGGTTTTTTCCACCCATTTCTAACTGATACTTAATACCACGATTCAATGCAGCTCGCCCGAGTTGTTTGCCTACTGTATTTGATCCAGTAAAAGTTATGGCATCCACTCCTGGATGTTCCGCCAATCCTTGGCCTATAATCGAGCCAGATCCGGTAACCATATTAATAACACCCTCAGGTAACCCTGCTTTTTGAAAGCATTCGATAACTTTTGAACAAGTAACAGCCGCATCACTTGCCGGCTTGATCACAACCGTGTTTCCATAAATCAGAGCCGGTGCAATTTTCCAAATAGGAATTGCAACCGGGAAATTCCATGGGGTTACCACACCTACTACTCCTAAAGGCACTCTCGTTGTGAACATAAGAGCAGCACTATCCGAGGAAGGAATTACATCGCCAACAGATCTCATACCCTCACCAGCATAGTAACGTAGGATAGCTACTCCACGGGCAGTTTCCCCTTTTGCCTCTGCAAACGTTTTACCCATTTCTTTTGTCATAGATTCGGCGACGACTTCTATACTTTCTTCAAGGATAGTCGCAACTTTAAACAGATAATCGCCCCTTGCGCTTCCGGAAAGTTTTCTCCATCCTTTTTGAGCTTTTCTTGCAGCAGAAACAGCTCTATCTAAATCATCGGCAGACGACATTTGGAAGGAACCCAATACTTCATCTTTATTTGAAGGATTAAAGCTGTCTGCTGTTTTCCCCGTATCGGAAGCAATCCATTCACCATTAATATAGTTTAAAAATGTTTTAGATTTCGTTTGAGTAGTCATAAGGACCTCCTAGATAGTTGTTTTTGTCTTTGTTGGATATTTTTCCAATGCTTTTTCAATAATCTCTTTCAGTTGCTCATAGTGTGCGGTTTCCACCGGGGCGATCGGTGCCCTAACATTGGTGGTGACGGGCAAACCAATGATTTTCATGCCCGCTTTAATTAGAGAAACTGCATACCCCTTCTTCTGTTTTCTAATTTTGTGAATAGGCAAAATTACATCTTCAAATAATTCATGAGCAACTTCTTTATCCCCTTTCAGTAACGCTTCGTAATACATTGCTGAAATATGAGGAATATAGTTTGATATCGCGGATGAATAAGTTTTGAATCCAAGATTTAAGTATGCGCCCATCGTTACTTCTGCTAATGGCATCCCGTTAATCCACTCGAGACGTTCACCAATTAAGTGAGTAAGTTCTGAGTTAAGTTCCATGTTGCCTACTCCATCCTTGAACCCAACGAGCTGCGGGTATTCACATAATTTCTCTAAAGTATCCGCATTCAAGATACAATTATCACGATTGTACACGATTGCATTCAAATCGGTACTTTCAATAATCTTACTTAAATAATGATATAATCCCTCTTGGGATGGGTCGATCAAATAAGGGGGGTAGGATCAAGTAGCCTTCCGCTCCAAGTTCTGCTGATATTTTTGCCTGTTCCAACGCATAAGAGATATTACCTCCCACACCAGTGTAAAGTGGCACCTTTCCTTTTGTTTTTTCAACAGCAACACCTACCATCAATCGATATTCTTCGTTGCATATTGCATGTAATTCCCCTGCTCCACATGCAACGAATATGGAAGTCAAACCTTCATCCAATAAAAAATCAATATTTGCACCAAGTGCGTTTAAGTCTATCTTCCCTTCATTATCCATTGGAGCAACTGGAAAACCTAAAATTCCTGTCGGTACTTTTCTATTTTTCTTCGTCATCTTTAATACACCCTCAATTCATAATGTTCTGATTATCTATATTCTAAGACGGTTAAACTCTTTATCAATTACTAATCTTTTGCTTAGGTTACAGGAGAGGGATTGAATAAAGCTAAATCATTTTGTATTCCCCACTTATCAGCCCAAGTTTGTTTCGTACCACTCGCAACATCTAGAATGTTCTTGAAAATCTCCCAGCCAACATCTTGTATAGAAGATTCTCCAATGGCAATTTTACCAGCATTGATATCAATGAGATCATGCCACTGATCCTGTAACTCATTTCTCGTTGAAACCTTCAGAACCGGGGCAACTGTTAAGTTATATGGCGTTCCTCGTCCGGTGGTAAATACTTGCAAATGAATTCCTGAAGCTAATTGTAAAGTTCCACAAACAAAATCGCTTGCAGGGGTTGCAGCAAAAATTAAACCTTTCTTTTTTACCTTCTCACCTGGAGCCAACACATCAACGATTGGCAAAGTTCCAGACTTTACAATGGAACCCAATGACTTTTCAACTACATTCGACAAGCCGCCAAGTTTATTACCTGGCGATGGATTTGCACTACGATCTGCTTTCCCTCTCTTTAAATATTCGTCATACCACTTCATTTCACGGATTAAAGCTTGACCGACTTCTTCATTTTCTGCTCGTGGAGTTAACAGGTGAATTGCATCCCTAACTTCTGTAACCTCAGAGAAGAGTACAGTAGCCCCCGCTCTAATTAAAAGATCTGTCGTATGTCCTAATGAGGGGTTGGCAGTCACTCCTGAAAAAGCATCACTCCCACCACATTGAACACCAATTACTAGCTCGGAAATCGGGCAAACTTCCCTTTTTCGATTATTTAGTCTGTTTAATCTTTGTTCGGCCATTGCAAGAATTGAGTCAATCATATTTGAAAATCCATTTTCATTCTGAAGCGTCAGGATATTATCATTGTTGTTCCCATTATTTAATTGGGTTGGCACTATCTTTTCACAGCCCAATCCGACGATCATTACTTCCCCTCCAAAGTTCGGATGGTTTGCTAAATTTCGAATCGTGCGTATGGGTATTTCAGCATCAGGAGCATTAATAGCTACTCCACACCCGTAGTTATGATTTAATGCGATAACTCCATCCACATTTGGAAACTTTGGCAGTAAATCCTCTTTGATTCTGTTCGTCGCATATTCCAAAACTCCAGCTACACATTGAACGCTCGTCGTTATTCCTAACAAATTTTTCGTTCCCACACTACCATCTGAATTGCGGTATCCAAGAAACGTAAAATCTTCTTCTAAAGGTTCCACCTTTTTTAAGTTTGTCGAAAATGGAAGTGAATCCAGTTTAGGAGGTGTTGGCATATTAATTAGAGACTCTTTGATCCAACTTCCCTTTTTTATTAAATCTTTAGCGTAACCAATCACTTCTCCGTAGCGAATGATTTCTTCCCCTACATGTATATCGTATAAAGCGACCTTATGTCCTTGTGGAATTTGTTCAATGAGCGTTAAGCCACATAAAAATTTGGCACCTTTCATTAATCCTCTTGTATTAACGATAATTGCAGTGTTGTCATTAGCATTCATTTTTATGAATAAAGGAATTTCAGAATCCATCTTATTGACCACATTCAAACTCCTTTCCAAAAGTTATTAAACAATATATTCACCCTTCGAATTCTGTCAGTGCTGCAAACAACGCTTTTATGTACCCTACTGAATAAGCAAACCCCAAACTGGATGTTTTCCATCCGATATTCGAATGCTCCCATCTGGTATCTAAATCTGGTTTATCACCAGCCATTGTAGGTACATGGTCAGGATTTATGCAGCCATCATAGCCAACTTTTCTTAGTTCTAGTAGCAATTTGAACATGTTCATGTCACCATCATCCAGTAGTGCCTCTTCAAAAGCACCCGCAGTAGGCAAACTTCCTCTGACGTTACGGAAATGAACTAAAAATATTCTTCCTTTTCGTCCAAAATGATTAATCTCATCAAGAACTAAAGATGAACCCCCTGCTTCCGCACGAGTTCCGATACAATAGACTAACCCCACATTTTTGTTTGGAAAATCGTCGATAATCCGATGCAGTCCAATACCTCCGAACGGAGAATCTGGATGTGGTGTGTCAGATGGATGCATAGCTATTCTAACTCCACTATCTTGTGCTGTTGGAACCAATTCCTTATATGCACGTTGAACCGCCTCCCACCAATTTTCCAATTCTTCCAATGTAGGTGTTTCCTTTTTTTCTTTCATCATGCCTAGACTTTCACCTCGTGATATTGCACCACCACGTTGAATCGCTTTGTAATTTCTCGAAAGACCGTAAAACACATCTCCTTCAAAACGTTGTCTGACTATGTCGATTTTTGCTTCTCCGAATACCTTTACTGCATTAACTGAATTTTGGAGCTGTAATTCACTCCCTGGACGATTTAACATAAAGTCATCCGTTATGTTTGGTAAAGTTACTCGATTGATATCCATCCCATAAGAGCGAATTCTTTTTTGCAATTTCAATAATTTATCTAAGTCAGGAAACCCTTGATCCTGCACACCTGCAAAAGAACCCCCCGCCCCAAAATCTATACAATCAACGCCGAGTTGGGACATTTGTTGTAAATCCAAATCGGTTAAATCTGATGTATTCACGGTTACAGAAACTTTCAACATCTGTTATTCACCTCAAATAAGTTTTCTTTTATCTATCTTTAATGAGATTATTTTCGAAACTAAAGATCTATTATGCTTTTCATAAAACTCATGACAGCTCCATATAAAAGTAGTATAGATGCTGCCATGAATTTATTGCATTTCACTTATTTAAACTAGTACGTTTTAACAAACCTTGTAAAAATCAATTTATTTTTCTTGTGAAATTTTATAAGCCTCTTCGTAACTAGAATTTATTTCTTCCAGCTTAGCGTTAGTTTCTTCTGTATCTAAGTAGGTAGGAGAAAGCCAAGAAGCTTTGATTTCTTTCTGATATTCTTCGTTTGCAACTACATTTTCAATAGCTTTTGAGAATTTCCCCACAAATTCATCGGGTGTATCCTTATGGAATCCCCAGTAAAATACTTTATCAATTACAATATCGATACCTTGTTCTTTAAACGTAGGAACTTCAGGAGCTCCTTCAAGACGTTGCTCCGCCATGATTCCAAGAGGAACCATATCACCTGATTCAATATAGCCGCTGACCAGACCTAGCGATGTAGGGACAATGTCCACACGTCCTCCAAGTAGGGCCGCAATTTTATCTGCTGCTCCACCAACGTCCACGATATTAAATTCCACACCAGCAAGTTTTTGGAATTGAAGTGTTTGAATATATGTCATCGAACCAACTTCGGTTGCCATCGTTACTTTTCCAGGATTCGCTTTTGCATACTCAATTAAAGATGGGATATCATTAAATTTTGAATCTTTATGGGTTAAGAACGTATTTGATTGATCTAATACTCCTATGCCTGCCATTTTAAATTCGTCATATGTGTAATCTGTAAGCCCAAAAATATTGTTCAATAACATGGAATTATGAAAAGCGAGAACAGTCTGTCCGTTTGCTTCAGCATCTAAAACCGTTTGGGTTCCTGTTGCTCCACCGGCACCTGTTACATTGGTTACTACTACATTCGTATTTAGTTCATCTTTCAAATACTTTGCCATAATTCGTGTGTTTAAATCTGTGTCTCCACCTGCTCCAGCAGGCACGATAACCGTGATGGGACCAGCAGGATAATCCGCAGCCGGATCTTCCGCAACCGGATCTTCCGCTTCTACACTTTTTCCAGTCTCTTCACTACAAGCACCAAGAAATACAAGTGCTACCAAAAGTACTAAACCAAATAAACTCTTTCTTAACAATTTCTGCATATTCTTTTCCCCTTTGTTTTTTTTATTTTAACGGGGTTTGGCCCATTAAAAGCAGATTTTCTAGTACACTCGTTTAACTCTCCAAAATACTGTTACCATTCTTTTTCTTTCTATTACTATAAATCGCAAAAATAACAGAAGCTGCAGTGATTAAAAGGAACGTCGCTGCTATTGGAGAAGTTAAAAATGGCATAAAGTCACCTTGTGAAAGCATTAAACCTCTTCGCAAATTAGTTTCCAATAGAGGGCCAAGTATGAATCCGAGAACTAAAGGTGTAAGCGGAAATCCAAATTTGACCATTAGATAGCCTAAAATACCAAAGAATAGTAAAGCACCAACATCAAACAATCTATTATTAACACCGAAGGCTCCTACTACACAAAGTCCAATTATAATTGGCATTAAGATGTGTTGTGGAATGCTCAGCAATCGAATAAAGCCTTTCATTCCTAAAAATAAGAATATTATCATGAAAATGTTCGCAATCAGGAGTGCTGCAAAAATTCCGTAAACTACATCTCCACTATTTTGTATTAGTAAAGGACCTGGCTGCAGACCATGTAATACCAGACCACCCAAAAGCATAGCAGTTACTGTGTCACCTGGAATTCCTAATGATATTAGAGGTACTAGGGCACCCCCAATAGAGGCGTTATTAGCTGTCTCCGATGCGACTACACCTGCTGGATTTCCCTTACCAAATGTTTCAGGTTTTTTTGAAAAGTTTTTTGCTGCAACATATGAAATGATATTGGAAGTTCCTCCTCCGATTCCCGGAAGAATTCCGATTACAATTCCAATAAAACTTGATCTTACGAAATTCTATCCTTGCCCTAGATATTCTTTCATACTCACTTTGTAACTCATCTTTTTAAGTTGAGCCTTTAATCCCGTTTTGACCTTCTTTTCCGCCAACAGAAAGATTTCTGATAAGGCGAATAACCCGATTAGCACTGGAAGTATATTAAAGCCTGCATTCATAGAATGGAATCCAAAAGTAAATCTTGGGAATGCATCTATAGGAGCAGATCCTACCATTGCAAAAGTGATCCCAAGCAAACCTGACATGATTCCTTTTGGTAGTGAATTACCAGAAAGACTTGCAATCAATGTCAAAGAAAAAATAACTATAGCGAAGTATTCAAATGGACCAAATTGCAAAGCGAGTTTCCCTAAAGGCGGTGAAATTATTATGAGAAGAATGATACTAACAAGTCCACCCATGAAAGATGAGACGATAGCAAAATTAAAAGCTTTTCCCGCCTCACCTTTTTGGGCCATTGGAAATCCATCAAACGTAGTTGCAATTGATGAAGGTGTGCCAGGAAGTTTCAGTAGAATTGCAGGGATAAGTCCACCTGAGACTCCACCAATGTATAACCCCATTAATAACGACATCCCTGCTACCGGATCCATTCCATATGTAATCGGCAAACAGATAGCTATGGCCATTGTGGCAGTGAGACCTGGAATAGACCCGAATATAAGTCCTAAGGCAACTCCTCCGGCAATAAATAAAATAATTTTGAATGTCAATACTGACTCAAATCCCGTTAATAGTAAATCAAACACAGCTTTGCCTCCTTATCCCATAATCCCGGTTGGGAGCATGACGTAAAATATAGACCGGAAAACATAATAGATTACAATTGATGTAACAACAGAGATAAGGATGAATAGCCCGTTTTTTCTATTAGATTTATGGCTTAGAACCATCATTTGAAAGAAAAGATAAAGGGATGTCATAATTAAAAAACCGATGAACGGCATTAGGACAATGTATCCGATCATTAATCCTAATGTAATTATTACTGGTGCGTAACTCTCCTTTTCGTCTTCTGGCACTATTTCCTTCACATTCACTTCTTGTAAATCGATTGAATGTTTTTCATTATTCATAGCTTTCATTCTTTTGTAACCGTTTACAATAATGATAATACTAAAGGCACCAATAAGGACTGCAATAATCTTGGGCATGAAATCCGGGCCTATTTTACTTGTTGTAAGTGCTTTAAAACTAAAAGTTGTTATAAAAATAATAGCGCTTACAATTAATAGAAAAAAACCTGAATAAATGTCATGATACTTACTTACCAACACGAAAACTCCTTTCTTTACTTAATATTTAGAATACATAGTATTCTATTAATATTTAATTATTATTGTAAGACAAATATAACTGTCATGTCAATTGGGTATTTCAGAATTTTTATTATATTCTAAATAGAGCAACTACAGTTTTGGAGTAATATGCAAAATGAAATTTTTCAAAAAGTATATCGGAACTTCCTTTTATCAATGGTGGTAAGATTAAATTCAAATAAAAAAAGATGGAGAATTTCTCCCCATCTTTTTACTAATTATTATGAATAACCGTTTTTTCGCGCTTTCCCTTCATCGAGAATCTCTTTTCGAAAACCTTCAAGACTCTCTTCACGACGTGCATTTTTCTGCTTTATTGCCTCTAGTTCCCTACCACTGGTATAAGGCATTAATTCTTCAGCTGCTTCCATATTGTCCTTTGTATTCTTCACCATATCTTGAAGCTTTTCTACATTATCTGAACGATCATCTGGCTTTGGAGTATTTTTACTCATTCTTGTTCCTCCTTCTTTTCAAATAAGGTCATACAAGAATTATCGTCCCCATCCAAACTAAAACTATTCAGAATAATAATTAATACAAAAAATTGGTTATTAATAGAATGAATTAAATAAACAATTTGGGAGAAGATAGAAGAGGAAAATAACTAGAAAAAGAGGCGAAGATGATATGTCGATGGAATGGTTTAACAGAGTAACTAGTGAGCTTCAGGAACAATTGGAATCCATTTGTGAGCAATATGACAAAAGTGGACATATGAGTATAAATCAGGCTTCCAAACATCCACGAATTGAATTTTTTGTCGAAACAAATCAGGATGAAAGAGAATATTTCTTTACTCTGCTTTTCGACCCTCATAATGAAGAATTTTACGAAGAAAGTTTTGATACAGTACTCCAACAACCAACAAGAATTATTTTAGATGATATTACAGATATAATTGATGCTGTTCATGAAAGCTTTCATGAATTTATTGACGATGATAACGACGATGATTATGATTTCGAAGAGGAATACGAAGTGCTAGATGGTGAAATTACACTTGAAGAAATTGACGTTGAGTGGGAAACTCCAGAAGTTACTGCTTTCCATATTGAAGATAAGATTGAAGTAACCTATCAATTTGGCATTGACAGCGCTAATGGAGATGGTGTTTTACGAAGAGTTAACCGTATCTGGACGGAAGACTCCGAGCTCTTCGAAGACGAAAGTAACTTTAGCTTTAAAAAAGAAGAGGGAAGTACAATCATCGCTATGATTGCCAGCCATCTGGATAAAATGGTTGGCTATGAAGAAATTATAAACGAATAAATTAAGATGGCATCTCTAAGTAGTGGTACTCATACTCTAGACAAACTCGAATAAATTTTTTATAGGATAGATCAGGTTTTCCGAAGCTTACCGCTCGCTTTCCGCGGGCGAGCGCCGAGCCGCTTCGTCGCTACGCTCCTGCAGGGTCTCGTCTGCCTCGCTTTTCCCGCAGGAGTCGAGCGGACGCTTCTCCAAACAATAAAATGCTACCTTATTATTTTCTTTATACCTTTATAAATAATCTTGAGGTAATAGAAAATGATGCTGAGATTCAAAATAAGGAACGATACCAATTAGACAACTTCCTTTTGTCTAAAGTCTAGGCATCTCTGGAAAGAGATGTTTTTTTAACGAAATTCATTTTGGCAAATTAAAACAATTAAACTGCTGTTTTAGATTAATTATAAAAAAACATTGCATCTATTAGTGAAAATAATATATAATGTAATATGTCGCTAATAATTATTAGTCAACATACATGTACCACGGAGGAATACCCAAGTCTGGCTGAAGGGATCGGTCTTGAAAACCGACAGGCGGGTCATACCGCGCGGGGGTTCGAATCCCTCTTCCTCCTCCATTTTTATCAGTATTTGTGGTATACTAAAACAAGCAATCATATTATTGTCGCGGGGTGGAGCAGTTCGGTAGCTCGTCGGGCTCATAACCCGAAGGTCACAGGTTCAAATCCTGTCCCCGCAACCAAATGGTCCCGTGGTGTAGCGGTTAACATGCCTGCCTGTCACGCAGGAGATCGCCGGTTCGATCCCGGTCGGGACCGCCATTTAATTTATCATAAGATTCATAGAAGCTGATAAAGAGATACGCAGCATAGTACATACTTAATTGAGATTTAGGATAAGCAAGCAAATCGAGGAAGCAATCGAACGAAAGAAGGAGCGTACTCAAGTACGTGACTGAATGAGTGAGTGCAGCTGACAAAGAGTTGCGTAGCTTAGCGTAAATCGAAGAGGCTCAGTAGCTCAGTCGGTAGAGCAAAGGACTGAAAATCCTTGTGTCGGCGGTTCGATTCCGTCCTGAGCCACCATAGTAATGCGGGTGTAGTTTAGTGGTAAAACCTCAGCCTTCCAAGCTGATGATGAGAGTTCGATTCTCTTCACCCGCTCCAATATTATCTTTGAAAATAGAGAATAAAATAAAAATACATATAATAACCCATCCGAGAATTTATTCAAGGATGGGTTATTTTTTATAGTTAAAAAATAGCCCTTCTAATAGGAGGGCACTGAAAAACTCTTTAAGGTATCTATTTAGCGAGTATGCGAACGACATTTCGTTCACACACTCGCTTTTTGTCTGAGCACCGTTGATTTCCGTTCCAGACGGACGCTTTCCGCCGGCATGGCTTCAGCCGCTTCCCTCGCTACGCTCAGTCCAGGGTCTTCAGCACATGCACCTGCCGCTTCGCTTTCGGTGCAGAAAACATTTGCTATTCCGGCTGGAGTCGCCGCCTGAAACGAAAATCAACTATTGCATGCTTATAATTAAGCCTTTCTTCTATCTAACCCTTAGTGCCCTTCTAACGGAGGACTATTTTTAAATTAATCATTTTGAAAGGATACTTTTTTCCTTACTAACATAAACTTGATTCAATATCAGTGCACCTAACATTTGAATAATAGTCTTCACGATAATTTGTCCCAAAATAGCGGCTGGAACAGCTTCCCAAGGCAGTATATTAGCTCCAAGTGGACTCAATCCAATTATTACAAAAATAACAGAATCAAGTAATCCTCCAACAATTCCGCTGTAGAACACACGCCAAGCCATTGGTAGTTTTAAGCGGGAATAGATCTCTGTATCTGCTGTTTCAGAAACAACAAATGAAAGTGCAGATGCTACCACAATCAATAGTGTATCCCCTAATACGAAAGAAACTATTGCGGATAAGGCTAAAGCTATAAAAATGAATAAATACGTCTTTGCTCTGCCATATTTATTTTGAACAAGATCTCGGAAAATGAAAGTAGCTCCAATTAGTAGAGTTCCCATGGGAACGATAAAAATCCCAAATTGTAATGGCGCAAATGCTGCCGTTACCACGTTAGCGGTGATAATAGATAATAAATAGAATAATATTCTCATGATGTTACTCCTCAAGTAAATTTAAATATAGTTTTTTTGCCACTCACTTACTTATACACCTCTTTTATTTCCCCAAACAAGTGCATGTAGCTGTGGCAGTACTTTGACATCCCTTAATTCCTCATCTGCGATCACCCTGTCGATCAATGCCTCATACTTTTCCAATAAGCGACTGATCAATCGCGGATTATCAGTCGTCGTGATTTCATCATTACCAACCTGGAGATAAAAAGGAATCATTGGGTATCGAAGGTGAACTTTCTTGGCATAATCATAATCCTCTTGATTGAAAACGACTATTTTGAGAGATAAATGCTGCTCATTGTTTTGATTTTTAAGCTTTCCAATTATGTCCGAGAGAACCGAAAAGTCCGTGATCATTCCAGAACTAGGAGGCTTTGGAGAAATAGTCAGTTCATCGATCTCATACAACCACTCTTGCCACTTGCTTCCCTGCGTCTCCACTCCGATCTTTATCTCGTTTTCTTTTAAAATAGCAATGAGTGCATTTAGATTGCGAAGAAGTACAGGATTTCCACCAGAAATCGTGACAAATGAAAAACCGTTGCCACCAAGGCGTTTCAACTCAGACCAAATTTCTTCTGCTGTCATTTGGACAATAAGATGCTTCCCGCTGCCATCCCATGTAAACGATGAATCACACCAGGAACAGGAATAGTCACAGCCCGCAGTCCGCACAAACATAGTCTTCTGGCCGACTACCATTCCCTCACCTTGAATCGTCGGTCCAAAAATCTCCATAACAGGTACCTTACTCAACTTCCATCCACTCCCGTCTCGCTTCAGCATAGCTTGTTGGAGTTTCATAAAGTCGAATAAATTCTACACGCGCCCCGTTATATCTTTGTTCATCAAGCAATGCATCAGCTAACTTTTCGTAGATCCAGACAACAATGTTTTCTGCCGTTGTATTCATGGATGGAAGAGTTTCATTTAGATAACGATGATCCAAATAAATCTCTATTTTTTGTTTCCATATTTCTTTTATATCGCCAAAATCAATCATCAACCCGCGATCATCCGTATAACCACTAAGTCCTAAAACAGCACGGTACGTATGGCCATGTAGATTTTTACATTTCCCTTCGTAGTTATGTAAATGATGGGCAGCATCAAAGGTAAATTCCTTGCTAACAAGAACGCGCTTTGAATGATACCTCAATTGACTCCTTTGAATATCTTCATCTATTTTTTGGAGCTTATCGACAATTCTAAAATCAGACATGCCTTAGGACTCCTTTCGGAAGCTTAAATACTCATCGAGCCCTTTTTTCCTTAACTTACAAGCCGGGCATTCACCACAACCATCTGCAATCACGCCGTTATAACAGGTTAACGTTCTTTCCCGAACAAACTCAAGTGCCCCAAGCTGATCTGCAAGCTCCCATGTCTGGGCCTTGTTCAACCACATTAGCGGTGTATCAATCACAAAGGAATCGTCCATTGATAAATTTAACGTTACGTTTAAAGATTTAACAAAAATGTCACGGCAATCTGGATATCCGCTAAAATCCGTTTCACAAACTCCAGTCACGATATGCTTGGCCCCTACTTGGCTCGCTAAAACTCCGGCAAATGAAAGAAACAGCAGATTCCGCCCGGGTACAAAAGTCGATGGCAGTTCGCCTTCTTCTCCGTCTTTTACCGCTATGTCATCTCGAGTCAATGCATTCGGAGCAAGCTGATTCAGAAGAGACATATCCAAAATATGATGCTTAATACCAAGCTCCTCTGTTATCTCTTTCGCACATTCAATTTCAAGACTATGCCTTTGACCATAATCGAAAGTTACTGCCTCAATCTCTTTAAAACGTTCTTTTGCCCAGAACAGACAAGTCGTACTGTCCTGACCTCCACTAAACACAATGATTGCTTTTTCTTTCTTCATCTGTAAAACTCCCTTATAACGAAAAAACAGCACCCTAAAAAGAATGCCGTTTTCTTCTTAGTTTTTTTAATGAGGGTAGCTAATAACCTCTTTCTTCTAAAAGACTATTCAATTACTTATTTATCGATTATCGATTTTTTCTGGGTATAGATCATGGTTCATCAAACGATAATTTGCCATCTCTTCGTATTTAGTACCTGGTCTCCCATAGTTGCACCATGGATCAATCGAAATTCCACCTCGCGGTGTAAACTTCCCCCAAACCTCAATATATCTAGGATCAAGTAATTTAATTAAATCGTTCATGATGATGTTGACACAATCTTCATGGAAATCACCATGGTTTCTAAAACTAAATAAATATAATTTTAGCGATTTACTTTCCACAATTTTTTTATCTGGAACGTACGAAATATACATTGTCGCAAAATCCGGCTGTTGTGTAATAGGACATAAACTAGTAAACTCTGGACAATTAAATTTTACAAAATAATCCCGATTTGAATGTAGATTATCTACAGACTCTAGTACCTCTGGTGCATATTCAAATGAATATTGTGTGCCTTGGTTACCCAACAGTGTTAAATCCTTTAAACCTTCTTCTTGGCTTCTGCCAGACATAATAAAAACCTCCTAATAAAACTTTTTATAGAGGCATCTCTAACATTCTATTGCAAACGTATAGGATAAAAAAACAAAAAAGCCATGCCCAAATATGGACATGGCGAAAAGTCATGTATCCATAGTTTTTTATAGAGGGTATCAGCTATGAACCTCTCCCGATCAAGTTCGGGTACTTATCTATAATATAGAATACTTTCGTGAACGTCAAATAGTCATTTATATAGATTACTAATTTAGAATCTGTAGAAGTAATGTTGCAGTTTGGGCCGATAATCTCTTTTTTAAGAGATTATAAACTTTTTTAATAATATCTTATAAATGTATGTATAAATTCCAATTAGATTGACTATATTGTTAATAGATTACAAGATTCAAGGAGGAATAGAAATGAAGAGTCCAATAGGTTTACCAGAACAATTACCAGAAACATTAGATGAGTTATTGACGCTATTATTACAAACCATTATTGCCTAGGAGAGATTTTATATTAATTTTGAAACTTGGAACATAGAATAGTAGAGATTTCTACTTGTGTCAGGTAGAGATTTCTACTTATTCATTTTACTCCAACACACCACTCGCTCATCCCCAAGATTATTTTTTCTACTAAACTCCGTTTACGAACCCTTGAATTATAAAAATTCAAAAAAGAAGTATTATTTTAGTTTTCTTTACAATGCTCCATCACTCAATTAGACTTTTATCGATAACATGCTTAACTTTTTAAAGTGGGCATATACTTAATGTAATGTTTTAAGGAGGAATTATTAATGCACAATATTCAAGATATTTTAGAAGCTAGAGATTTTATTATGAGTAAAACAGACGATCGCCCTGTAATCGGATTGATTCTAGGTTCTGGTTTAGGAACGCTTGCGGATGAGATTAAAAACGCTGTAGTAATTCCTTATAGTACAATTCCTCACTTTGCAAAATCGGAAGCGATTGGACATGCGAATGAATTTGTTATTGGAGAATTAAACGGAAAAGTAGTAGCAGCGATGAAAGGTCGTTTTCATTATTATGAAGGATATACTTTGGATGAAGTCACCTTCCCAGTACGTGTGATGAAAGCACTAGGTATAGAGAAGGTAATTATCACAAATGCTTGTGGTGCCGTTAATACTAATTTTATTCCAGGAGATTTAATGTTAATTACAGACCACCTTAACTTAGTTGGAACCAATCCATTAATCGGACCAAATAATGAGGAATTGGGAACTCGTTTCCCTGATTTATCAAATGTATATAACATGGAGCTACGTACTCTTGCAAACAAAGTAGCAAGCAAACTTGATATAACCTTAAAACAAGGAGTTTATGCTTGGTTGAGCGGTCCTACTTACGAAACTCCAGCTGAGATTCGTATGAGTCGCACATTAGGAGCTGACGCTGTAGGTATGTCAACGGTACCAGAAGCTATTGTAGCAATACATGGAGGTATGAACGTACTCGGTATTTCTTGCCTAACCAATATGGCGAGTGGTATTTTGGATCAACCTTTAAACCATGATGAAGTAATTGATGTTGCTGGGAAAGTAAAAGTTAAATTTGTTGATTTGATTAAAGGAGTTTTAGAAGAGATTTAATTGAGATGGTTTGTCCTCGGAGGATGGTGACATTGAGTCCGTCACTTAGGACTGTACATCTACTACACCTTTACCAGATGAACGAAAGCCGATGGAAGTGACTGTGACACTTCCATTAGCTCTTTTCTTTTCGGTAATATTGTGGCTGATGTTTGTCCGTCGCTCCCCTACAACCTTTTAGATGGGGGAATGAAAGAATAAATACTTTCTTTAAAATGAAGAAGCAGCCAAAAATGCAATTTCGGCTGCTCTTTCGCTATTTTTTTAGGTTACTTACACGTAAAAACAATAGAATTGGCGAACATCCTTAGTCAAATATTTCAATATCCGTAATCTGATAATAACCTTCATTATCGATAACCACTGTATATACTTTATTGCGATTATAATACTTGTATTCGCCAGCAGCATTTATAAAATCAAATTCTTCGTTTGTCGAAACTAATGCATAGTCTTCGAGTATTTCTACTCCAGTGACGATATTTGAGGTGAAGTCAAAAGTCATGCCTTGCCCAGTGATTTCATTAATATATTCCTCTAGATCTATGTAAGCAGTGCTACCAGGCTGGAGCAAGTCTTGTATCCAGTAAAAATCTTCAGCATCCAGTGCCATCTCATAATACTCTCTGTATGTAATAATAAAATTAGATAGTGACTCTTCATCAAAAGAATAATAATTCCAGTTATCTTCTGAATAATCTTCTTCATAAGTAGTATCTTCTGAGGCACTTTCATCACTATATGTATATTCCTCGTAAATACCAAATAGAGAAGTAACCTGCTTGGAACTCATAGGATTGGCTATCCAGTTATCTACTAAATCAGCTACACTATTCATAGGAATAGAAAAACCAAATAAATTATTTTGCTTATAAATAAGCGAGTTGATACCGATTACTTTTCCAGTTTTCGCATCAATTAAAGGACCACCACTACTCCCTTGGTCGATTTGTGCATCAATCTGATATAAATGTTCATAAATAAATCCTAGTTCCATATCTCGATTAATGCCAGTCAAGTAGCCGATAGATGCAGAGTTTTCAAAACCTTGGGGGCTACCAAGAGCAATTACTTCCGTGCCAATAATCGAATCCTCATTTTCCGTAAGTAGCGGCTTTACTTGTGCATAATCATCTGAAATAAGAAGAGCAACGTCTGAACGGTCTGATATGCCGATTACTTTCGCATTAGATTCCTTCCCAACTGAGTTTCGAACGATAACGTCTGTATATCCTGCTACCACATGTGCATTTGTAACAATGTATCCACCTTGCCCATACAGGAATCCGGAACCTTGGCCCTCCTGAGATAGGATTGTAAATACTTTCGGCATCGTTTCTTGTATGACTTGCGTCTTGTCTTTTTCTTGAACTTTAGGCACTTTACCTTCCACTACTACTTTTGCTTTTTCTGTAAGGGTTGAGCGAGTTTCTTCCACTGTCGATTTGACTTCATCTAAAACTGTTTGGGCTTCATCCTTTGAAAAGAGTAGCTCTTTAAAACCATACCCAACCCCACCTAATACAATAAAACAAAGTATAATTCCTAAAATTAGAAAACTCTTTGATCCATTCTTTTGTGGAGTTAGACTAGTTCCACAACCGGCACAAAATTTTGCACCCTCTTCATTTTTTACACCACATTTTGAACAATACAAAATCTTACCCCCATATAAATCCTTCTACCTATTAAAAAGTATCTAAATTCACTCTATGTTTAATGAATAAATTATACTAGATAAAGATAAAAATATCCATTCTTTGTTAAATTTATAATTCTTAATATGTTGTGAATTATAGATTCCCTAAGTGCTTAAAAAACTGCTTAAGTAATTACTAATTTCTGTTAGAATGAATGTAGTTATATGAATACATTAGAACTGGAATGGTGAACAAACATTGAAAACATTTAAAAAAATGTATATTGAAATTACAAGCGTATGTAACCTAGCTTGTAGCTTCTGTCCTCCAACGAGCCGAAAAGCAAATATTATTAAACTAGATGCATTTAATAACATACTTGATCAGATTAAAGATCATACAAAATATATTTATCTCCACGTCAAAGGGGAACCTCTTCTGCACGCGAGAATCGACCAATTGCTCGATGCTGCACATGCAAAAGGATTTAAAGTAAATATCACGACAAACGGGACGCTAATAAAAAAGAATCGTGAAAAACTTTTAGGCAAGCCTGCTCTACGCCAAATAAACTTCTCCCTGCATAGCTTTGATGGCCATGAAGATTCAGAGAATCGCGAAAAATACTTAGGAGATATTCTTGAATTTGTGCGTGATGCAAAGGAGCATAATACGATTATTTCCTATCGATTATGGAATTTACAAAAAGAAGCAACATCTGATTTAGCGCAACGAAGAAACCGAGAAACGTTAGAAATCTTAGAAAATGAATACAACCTGGATTACCGAATCGAAGAAAAAGTACAGCCGGGAAAAGGCATTAAAATTGCACAGAATGTTTATCTAAACCAAGACCATGAATTTCAATGGCCAAGCCTATCAGCACCAGAGGATGAAGGAAAAGGATTCTGCCATGCTCTTCGCAGTCAAGCAGCAATTCTGGTCGACGGAACTGTTGTCCCTTGTTGTCTAGACGGAGAAGGTGTCATCAACTTAGGTAATATCAATAAAACCCCTTTCTCCGAAATTATCGAAAGCGATCGAGCTAATGCTCTATATGATGGATTTACAAGAAGAGAAGCTGTGGAAGAAATGTGTAGGAAATGTGGATATAGACAGAGATTTGGGGTTTAATGATTTCTTAAAATTAAATCAAAAATTAGCCCTACAGTCGAAATAACTCGATTGCAGGGCTATATCTATTTAAACAGCTTCTTTTGATCTGTTTACGTCTTCTCATCCATATAATTACGAGCCTACAAAGTAAACTAGTACCCAGTTATTGATCTATTTTTTTAAAATAGTTATATACTTTTTCTAACTTTTTTGTTTGGTTTCCCTTTGTACTTTCCATATTTCCAAACTCAAAAAACTTCACCTTCTTGATCCCCACAAAATTAAATAAGGCTCTCTTCATCAAAATTTTGTGTGCATTATTCAGCCAGAGAAATGGATAATGTGTAGGTCCCTTCATAGTGGAAACACAAACAACAGACTTTCCTTTTAAAAGTCCATCTGGGAAAAGTCCTTTCTTATCTTTATAAGCAAAATTTGAGGCAAATAATTGATCAATGTATCCTAAAAGCATTGCTGGAGGTCTTCCCCACCATATTGGATAGATAAAAACTATTTTGTCAGCCCATGTTAATTGATTTCTATATGTTTCTAGGCGAGAATCAGTATGCATATCACGTCTTCGTTTTTGCTTATTAAATACTAGGAGTGGATTAAAGCCTTCTTCATATAAATCCAATATTTGCAACTCCTGTATAAGCGGATTTTCATTAATTCCTTTGACAACTTTTTGCAAAAAAGCATAACTCAAACTTTCATGATTAGGATATGTGTAAACAACTAGCGTTCTCATAACGCACCCCTTTTACTTATCATTTGATAAGTAAATAATATCATTATCTTTTTAGTTGTCAAATGATAATTGTTTTATGACAACATTTTTGATATCTTGTCAGTAAGAGGTGAGAGTTATGGACAAAAATGCTCTTTTTTATAAACTCGTGTCATTTACCACTTCCGTGCATCGTGTGACACATGAATTAACAAAAGACGCCAAATCAGATTCGATTACTCCTGTGCAATACAGTATTCTTGAATATATAGCTGTTAGTCAGCCTGTAACTCCAAGTGAGATTAGCGATTGTCAGTATATGTCTATGCCAAACACAAGCCGTGAACTTAGAAAGTTAAGTGAAAAAAACTTAATTGAAAAGATAATTGATACCGAAGATCGAAGAAAACAATATATTCGTCTCTCCTTTAATGGGGAAAAAATGATGAAAGAAGCCTTCGACTCTATAGAATCTCGATTCCAAAATCGAATACAAGATACTTCGAAAGAAGATTTAGAGGAAATTGAACGAGCAATAGATTTACTTCAGGAAAAGTTATTTTATTAACAAAATGACCCTTCGTTAAACAATCAGAATCGAATAAGTAGCTCTCCAATCAAAGACGCTTGATTGGAGAGCTGTTTTCTATGAGACATTCGAATAACACAGAGTATTAATGTGCCAAAGCCTTTTGGTCAATATGGACTGCACACAATTAGCGAAATACAGTCGAAAAAAGTATAAATTATATCCCTCGAAAGACCTTCAACACTACTTACAAAAAAAACTAACCCCAAAAGGATTAGTTCAACAATTTATGTACTGCTCGTACAATATGGAATGGGTTTCCAAGTATTTCCTTTTCACTTATTTGTTCTTCCCCTACAATCAAAGTATTTTCTTGAAATTTGAAACAGTGCTCAGCAAAACGGAATGCAGTCACCATACATTCATCCACTAAAAAAGGTGAATTTAGTTCAACAACCAAATCATTAGAGACACGACGTAAAGCTCTCAAGACAGTATACTCTACCTTACTTCGAACAAATAAATCTGGTAAACTATTCGCTGCTAATAAACTTGCTTTTGTTGTCATAAAGTTACTAGCTACACTGAAACCTTCTACTGCAATATTTGTATGCGTAATCCATGTATCTACTTCGAATACGATTGAATCTGTCGTTTCTTTCTTAGTAATAATTTTTCCATGTTCAATTTGACCTTCTGTTTCAATAAACAGCACAAGCCAAGCTGCTTGCGAATAAGTACCAGGTAAAGCGACTTTCAACACTTCTACTTCTCGTTCTTTAAAATCATATGAAGTTACTTTAATAAACAAGGTGTTATTTTCCACTATTATATCCTTCTGCTCTAACATGCCTCTCGGTAAAATTCCTTCTTTCAGTAACTCATCTCCGTTTTTGTTCAATAAATTATAAATAACTTCAGAAACAAGCTCTGTTGCATTCGGTAAAAAAGGAAGTCCTCCAATATTAACCTTTTCAATACTTTTATACAAAGGATGCTGTTGGAAACCTTGCATATCCTTCCATGGAAACAACACATATGCTCCAAATGCCGTTCTTTCATATGCCCCTTTATTGGCTACAACAATCGCATCTCGATACCGATGCATAGTGTTAATATCTTCCTGTTGCGGTGAGGGTCCTTTCTTATTATTAAAATCAATTTTATATTTTGCGTCAAAAATATATTGGAACTCGTATTCTTTACCCCTTTTTTTAATGCTTAACATGGAATCTGGCTTTTGCTGAACAGTGGGTATATCATTTCCAGTGTCATATTGATAAACTAATGAAATTGTTTCCCCAGTGATTTTATGCTTAAATATACGCTCGATACGCTGACCATCAGTTAAATTAACATATAATCCATTTGAATTAAATTCAATGACATTTTGTGTTAGTGCATGACATGTTTCAGATAATATTTGACCAAGCTTTAAAAATGTCCAATACTCATATAGCTTCCAAATATTTTTTAAAGACATCTTATACAACTCACCTTGCAGTACAATGCTCTGAGCTAACACGGCGTAAATTTGATGAACTTCACGGTAACCAGATGCCATTTGCAAAACTAGGCTATGCGCGGATCGATCAAGTTGCCCAATACTTCGCCAAAAAGGAGAATTCAAACGATTTCGCATTCCATTTTCAACCTGTTTTAAGCTCATCACTAAGTCTAAGGAAATCACATTAGATTTATCCTTCGACTTTATCGCTTTTTCAAGTATTTCGATTAAGGCATGCAACCTAGACATTATACGTTGCATCGTCCACTTTACATAACGATTCTCAAATGTATCGAAAGTTTGCTCTTTTTTTATAAGCAAGCCTTTCGTCGGCATCATGCTCTTGCCAGCAATATGAATCCCTTTACCACTTGGCATTTCCACAAACTGTCGAGCATTTCTACGCAAATACGCGTAACTACGACTATCTTGCTTACGCAGACGCTCACCTCGTACCTCGATATAAGTTTTGGTTAGTTGATGATGCGGCATACGCTCAATTTGCTCTATAGCCTTTTTATAATTTTCAATATGCGCGGATAATATGCGAAAAAACTCACCGAGCGTTGGATCTTTATAATACTTTGCTTCCCCTAAAACATAAGTGCGCTGCACAAATTGATAAGCTAAATTATAAAGCTCTTCCTGCACTCCAAACAATAAATCTTTATAGTCCGTCTTGTAATCGAGCTTTGTCGGAAACACTTCAATCAACACATTTAGCAGCGTCTTATCACCCTCGCGTATTTCAAAAGAAGATAAACCTACTTCATTCTGGAAATGTAATATTCCAGATAAAAAGTTCATTCGTTTTGTTTTCTTTACCGCTTCATTGAAGGGTGCAAATTCATGATAAAAAGATACCTCATGGCCTTTTGCAGGCTCAATAATAATTTGATAATAACCATTCTCAAAGAATATAGGCGGCAAGTCTTGCCCTGTATACGGTACAAGCTCACCCGTCCGCGCATCTACAATCTCCGTACTATGTAAAGTACCTAATAACTCAAAATGGAACCTCATCTTATCTTGTACGCTATACGGTACGAAGCGATTATAGTAACGGTCAAAATTCAAATCCCCTTTAACCACTAACGTAAAAGCATCAGTCTCTATGCAAAGTAGCTCAATGTTTTTAAGCGATCCAGAAGGAAGTGAAGCCATCCGCGTCTAACCTCCCTAGCATCTCCTCTACTTTAGCAATACTCCTTGAATATTTATGCTCCTGACCAACCTCTGTTTGTACGGTCCATAATGCCTTCAATCCCATTAGAACGTCCCGAACAACTTGACCTCCACTAATACGCGGTAAAATTTTTTGCATATAACAGAAGTCCATCGCCTCATCATCATTCAATAACCCTGCTTCTGTGTTATGAACCATATAAAAACAAATCTCATCACGAACACGATAACCCACTTGTGCGTTTACTTTTGATAAATATACGTTTATCTCTTCAATATCTATTGAAATTTTTTCTATTAAATTTCGATGCTTACTAAAAACATCAACTAAATTAATGTACCTTGCTTCTAAATTGGCGTTAGAAATTAGTTTTGCAGGTTCTTCTTCAGTTAATCCTGTTAGAAAATCAAAATGATTAAGTTCTATACGATTAAATTCAATTGTATTCGCACGGTCTAAAACTTTTTTACTAAATGGATGTGTTGTTTCATCCATATTTACCGTTCCAATAATATATAAATTGTTCGCTAAACGTAAAGGTCCCTCTACTGAGTCACCAAATGCCTCTTTTTGATAAAGATTCGGATCAACTAGATAAGAAGAAGCAACTCTCCCATCAACATCTTTTTTACGACTTTCCATTACACTCAGCACATCACTGAAGTAATACTCCACTCGAGCTAAGTTCATCTCATCTAGTAATGCAAAATGCGGTAAATCAGGATAATTCATCGCATGCTCAGCTAGATCAGCCAGAGGACCCTTTTTGTATTCCTCTTGTAGTGTTAAATATCCAAGTAACTCCGAGCTATCGCTCCAATCAGGACGCACTGGTATCATCTTAAATTGTCCATTATCCTCCGTTGCTCCAACACTGTTCGCAAACAATTCTACAATCTTTGTCTTACCTGTTCCTGAAATCCCAGAGATAATAACAAATGGTTTACTTCGGATTGATAAGTAGAAATTATACAAGTCTTCTACTGAGTAATAGAAGCCGCGTGATTTAATGTAAGTGTGAATGTGGGATAGTAGATCAATATTAGTTAAATCATCAAAAACTTGTAGAGGAACTTCTTCTTCCGAAATCTCTATAGTTTCTGTATCTAAATTTAGCAGTCTTTCTATAGTTGTGTATTTTATAGGATTCCCACTTCCCTTATGTAAATCGCTCACGTCTAACCCGACCAATTTACTCCTTACCCTCTCCGACGTTATCTGACCATTTAAAATATACCGTGACGGCTCTCTCTTAGGCATTTCTTCTTCATATCCTAAGAAATCATACACTTCAATGATTTTGTTCTGATAAACTGCACAATAATACTTTAAATCCCTTGTTGCAGTCTTTCCAAAGCTAGCTACCCAGCTAATACTTGTTGCCTGATACAGCTCGTCAGCCGTCATGTTTTCTTTATAGGATTTATTGATTTTGATTAAGACTACGTCGTCAACATTAGCCATAATCACGCCATCTTCATCTTGTTTCACTTCAGAAATAAGAAATTTTTTGTAGTGATTTAATGCAGCACTATACATTTGATTTCCTTGACTATTTTTCTCAATGAAACCTTTGGATGACATAACTTTATCGATCAGTTGAGTTTCATTTAGTGAATAGATATCTAATTTACCGAAACCCCAATTAGGCATCTCATTAGATATTATATTTATAGCGTCAAAGTATTTTTTCTTAGTTATCTCTTTACTATTTAAATTTTTCTCTAACCACTTTTTAAAATTTTCTCTATTCAAGATGAAACACCTCATATTCTGTGTTATTACTATATACATCTAACAATAAGATACTTTGTATAATCGTTACATCGTCAGAAACCAACAGAAAATGAAAAATTCAGTAGGGTCGTATTTACTTTAATGCTATTTAGAAGGGGGCTTATCTCTTACTTACTTTGAAACACTTTTCTCCTGCATAAGCTCTACATATCTACATTAAGAAGCAAATAAAGCTTTACAATTTATTATTTGAAATAACCAAATTTAGGATCAATTAACAAACTTCTATCCAAATAAAGATTCCAAAATTCACATGACGTTTCAGGGATATGAGAACAGTTATAACACGCTGCGCCATTTAATCCATTTACTCCTTGTCCCTGTGTCTTACCTAATTCTGTACATACGGGATCAGAACTACACCATTCTGCATTATTTTTTGCCCTATCTAGAATATGAAAGAATTTTTCCTGTAAACCTAAACGTACAAGCCCTCCTAGAGTTCCTTCCGAGTCCCCCGCTGAAATATAAATTAACAAGCCTACCTGGTCTTTGTCTAAATATAATCGTTCTCTAATTGCTGCACGATTATAGCCACATACATTTGCTAATTCGTCAATTAAAAAATGTGATAATGTATGTAACATAATATTGCGTGGCTTTAAGATAGAATCATCGCGGTGTTCTATATGCCCATTTCTTTTAAGATATCGTTCAAAATATTCAAGTACATCTTTAGAGGATTCCCATTCTTGCATTTTCTCTATGTTTAATTGTAGGAAAATACCTTCTCCGTAAACTTCATTTACTGGCAACCATTTTTCCTGAAGACCACTATAATCTTTATATAACCAAGGGTAATAACTACTATAATCGATAGAATTCTTGAAATCTTTCCTATCGAAACCATACAAAGCGGTTGTTTCTTTCAGCTTTAACACTCTCGATAGTCGTTGTAAATATGGTTTGTAATAATTTTCTTTAACATCTTCTTCAAGGTCAAACTCCCATTCAGTTTCAACTTTTAATTCTCTCGAATTCACTGTAGAAGTAAGTTTTTCAAATTCCTTTTCTTTAATTAATAGACCAGGTTTTTCGAGTTCTTCCTCTGTATATTCGTATTCTTCACTCGATTCAATGTACATTAAAGCATCTTCAATTTCTTTATCAGTTACTTCTTCCTTAAGTTCAAACCTTAGATTTTCTCGAATAAACTTGATTCTCTTTTCAAGGTTATCTAATAAACTTAGATTCGTACGTACCAAATGTTTAGCTGGTGACTGTATTTTAGAGACAATCAAATCGACATTCTCACTATAATCCCCTGGAATTGCTAAAGCACTGATTTTCTTAGACATATAAACACTAATTGAGTTTCTTAAAATTGCAACAGGTGCTGCTGAGCATTCTTCTTTCTTGTCATCACACCATGGACGTTCGCCTTCACAAGTATACTTTACAGCCTTATCTTTATTAAGCTGATTTCCTAAATAACTCGTATTATTATCTTTATCAAAGGAAGTTACTCTTTGAAGGTCTCGACTATCTTTACATTTTTCGCAAACAACTCTCCAAGAATCTAACGTTGTCCCACCACTCATTTTAATAAATAAGTTTCCCTCACATTTAGTATTTTCATTGTTATGTACCCATTTACGCCAAGGGAAATCTGACAAATGACCATGCTCACAAATAACTACAAAAGGTACCTGTTTGTAGTACCTTTTTTGTTCACATTTTGAGCAATCTAAATATACAGAGGTTTGGTCTAACTCCAATTCACGTAAAGATTTACAAAAACTGCAATAGTGCCATTTTGGAAAACGCATTAACGGGATTACAAGGTTACTATTTGGAACGACCTCCATAGCATTAGTCGAGCCCTTTCTAAATTCAGGTGGTGTATAGAATTTATCTACTTTTAAAATTGCTTTCAAACGAGGTTCATGTACCGCAAATTCTTCAATGTTTTTAGCTTTATTTCCATAGCTATCTTTAAACCATAAATCCAATGCGCCTACAACTGCCGTTTCACCTTCTGGGCTAATTACTAAAGAGCCTGGACCTTCGGTTCCTACCAACTTTGAACGTCTCATCGGTAAGTATCGCATTTAGTCATCATCCTCCCAAACAAATTCATCTTCTTCTCTATCAAGTGATACGATGGATGCACGACTCTCGACATCGACACTTCTCAATGAATTTATTACAGGGATACTTCCCTGATATTTTTCTCCATCATTTAAATTTCCAGCTTGGTACATTAACCCTCTTTCAGTATCAGAAACTTTCCAAGTTTCATAACGCCCATTTAATACGGCATCCATAAACGTCTTAAATAATTCTTTCCAAATATCAATTTGCTCCCGATCAATTAGCTCAACACGTTTTTTAAATCTTTTACGAAAAGCTATGAAACGTTCATCTTTCATCACACGTCTCAATTCTTTATTTGTAGGATATAGAGCCATTTGCATATCCATTCGTTGGCGTAAAAAACCTATTAATACACTAGTTAATCCTCTTTCTAAAGAGGATGTTGAAAATGGCGTTAAACTTGTCGTTTCAACTTGCGCATAAAGTCTCTGATGATATTCATTAAAGTGTTCAAAATGCGATTTATCACGCGAGTTTTGATTAGAATAGACGGTAACAATTAATCCCGGTCTTTCGTGAGGTCGTCTACCTACACGACCACTTACTTGAATATATTGAGCTGTCATTTTAGGCTGACCAATAATCCCCATTAGCGATAAGCGATCAATATCAACACCCACTTCAATAATATTAGAAGCTAAACATGATGTAAGAGCTTTTGTTCGCCCTTTGCTATCTCTTTGTAAATAAGGAATATTTAAATCATCAATTGTTTTAGAAATTTCGTTACTTTGTTTACGAGAAGTTAATTCTAATGGTGCATTTAAAAATCTTCTTTTATCTATTCCTTCTCTTTTGTTTAAAGCGTCAATGTAAGTTGGAATATCACTATTAAATAAATTTAGACCAGCTCCTAAATCTCTCAAGCTATTGTAGAAAGAAAGCAGCGTCCAAAATGGATCACGCTCTTCTTCAGGTAAGCTCTCTACCTTTTGTAAAATTGCTGAATATGTCATGACCTGCGCCATTAAAATACGAACGCGCGATGTAAAGACACCTATATATTTTCTACCCGGCTTAGGGTTACCTCTTTCATCTACAGCTATTTTCGAGAAAAATGAGTCGTCAATATCAATACCTGGGCTAGGGAAAAGACGTGCATTTTCTCGTCCAAATAAGCATTTAGCTTGTTCTTCAAATTCTTTAATCGTAGCTGTTGCTGAAATAATTTTCGGTTTAATAGGGACTTCTCTTCGATCATCGATACATAATTCTTCTATTAATACTTCATATAAACCTGCAAGTGTTCCAAGAGGTCCTGAAATTAGATGCAATTCATCTTGAATAATAATTTGTGGGGGAGAAATACAACGTTCTCCTAAATCATTTAAACCAAACAACCCCCTTGCCTCTGGTCTCCATGTTAGCTGAACAAATTTATCAATTGTTCCTATTAAAAAAGTTGGTTTTTTTTCATAAATGCTTTCATCTACAAAATATACTGGTATTTCATTATGAAAAGCACAATTTTCATCTGGACACTGGACTTTTAATTGCTCATTTACTCGTTTAAAGCCCAGGGGTACAGTCTCATTATATTTTGAACCTTTTCCTTTAACTTCTACTTTACCAATTTCACAACCGCACCAAGGGCATCTTGTAATAACTAAGTTGTCTGGTCCTTGAAGTTTTTTCATTTGTTTAACTTGTGATAAAGCCTTCTTGTTTGTATTAGGTGAAGTTTTAGAACCTACCCAAATACCAATTGAGTAAGGTGTTTCTCCAAGATTCTCCTTATAATCTCGACGAATATACTCCATGGCACAGATTAATCTTGAGGCCCGCTGAAATTGATCGGCAGTTAATAAACGTAACGTATATCGCATCATGATGTCTACACCTGCATCATTTGGATCTAGCAAACGGCGATAAAACATTTGAAAAGCTGCAACGCCTAAATATGCCTCCGTTTTACCTCCACCTGTTGGAAACCAAATCAAATCAACTGTTTCACGATCAATTGAATCTTTTTCAACTAATGATTGAATAGATAATAAGAAAAAGGCAATTTGAAAAGCACGCCAACTATTATCACAAGCAGATAAATCTTGCATTGCTTTCATCACTTCGCTATAAGGTTGATCTATAACCAATTCCATAGCTTTGTTAGTATCATTTTTTTCATAATATGCTTTACGTGGCTTTTTACCATTAAGCTGTTGAAGTAAAATAGCTTTATTCGCTAATTTAAACGCTTGAAATACATTAGAATCCTTTAGTAAATCTAAACCTTTCTCCATTCGTCGAAGACTATCCTTACAAAAAGATAAATTCGTATCAGAAGCTTCTTTTAATTCTTTTTTCAATTTCATTTCTATTGTTTCAAGTTCTCGGTCTTTAATCCATTCTCTATATCCTACTACTAAGGGTTGTAAAATCTCTATTAATTCTTGATAGTTTTGTAGGTTCATTAATTTACGCATTTCAATTTTTAATTCTACTTCTTTTTCATCAACTCTTACTGTAACATCCGGTGTCATACTTTCTGTTTCATAGGCTGGAATAAACGTGGAATAAATCTTATTTATTTTTTCAACACTTTTATCCCATCTAACCGAACAGCCATGGCCAAATGCGTAATTATACTTATTTTTAAATAAAAGTTCGTTGTTCCACTCTTCTTTTGTAAGTCCTAAATTACGTTCTGAAATTTTAGGATAATTTAAAAAGTCCCCAAAATCTGCAGATACATTTAACTGTGATTGAAAAACTGTATATTCATCTTTATTATATCTGAGTGGCGGTTCTGTAATATTCAATAATGTTACTGTAAAAAGAATATACTCGTCTTTAATACGACACTGAACATGAAGCTTCAACTTAATTTTTTCAATTTTAGCTTTTACTGCATCATAAACATCTAACTCGTATTCTTTTAAACTGATTTTCTTATTTGGATCAAAATCTGAAATATAAATATTTAATTCACCAAAAATAGATGTACGTAGCCACCAGTCTTCCTTAAAGTCATAGTGTTTTTGTTTTCCAGTCTTTTCATCTTTAGAATGAATATCCGCATAAATTCTATGTTTAGTATATATGCCCCCGTTAAACTTAACCTTAAAATTTATCACCTCTTTCGACAAGCAAAACGTGACTCCCATGCTAGAAGGAAAGGAATCCTTTTGTTGAATTTTAGGAGCGACATCCTCTAACCCAGTATCTTCAAATACATCATACTGACTATCTAACTTATCAATTTCATCATAAAACCCAGATTGTTTTTCATCAACCTTCTTATCAGATACCATATCATCACTTTCAACTTCTGTTTCTTCTCCCTGAAGTTGTACTGGATAAAGCATTCCTGCAGCATACCTACGAGATGGGCTATCTCTTTGAATCACTTCTTCTTTCAAAGTAGCTGAAAGACAATAATAATTAGTATTCAAATCATCAAAATTTTCAAATTTCGTATTACCCGTTGTATTTAATAGTTTTACAGCATTATTAATATCACTTGGACCTACTATTTCTTGTTCTATTGTATTTATTAGTATTTCACGATTTTCTAAAGCTCGTTTCAATTTTTTATCCATGCTACACATCACCTCTTAATAATCTTTAATGCCTCATTCTCTGGAATAGAATATGTTTCATTTGAGATCTTTTTAATTTCTTCAATGTTAAAAGATGCACCCTCAAATTCATTTGATTCAAAAGTATAAAAACCGTTTTCATCTATGAAACTCTCCAAATTTCCATCTAGTTCATTCATCAACGCTTGTGAAATTTGGTGTCCTGCAGAAATATGTGCACTTTTAATTTTATTGGCCGCATTCACTATTTCTTCTGTATCCTGCAAATCAAAATTAAAAGCTTTTAATAATTCACTCAAACAACTAGGTTTAATAGAGTAACTACTCATCCAGTTTTTTACATTATTTTCTTTAGCTACTTCAATTTCATACCGATCTCTTAAAATCATAGATACTTTTTTAATACCTTTTTTTTTCACATTAAATCGTAATCTTTTTTTCCATTTTTCTAAGCTTAATCTGTATTTCTCTGAATTAATGCCCATAATTGTATCTGCTACTTCTCTAATTAAATTAGAGGCATTTTGTGTTCGAAACACTAATAGATCGCCTATATTTAATTCTCTTACTTTTTCTTGCGTTATCTTTAAAGATTCTCTATTAATTACATTTACCTTTTGCCCAACTGGTAAAAATATGTAATTCCGATGTGAAATAGTCGCTAATTTTACTTCCACTTTTTCTTCTAGATTAACATTTATTGCATTTTTAAACTGATTAATTACAGCTTCCTCTGTTTTTTTCTCATCTTTTGTTAAAAAGGTCTCTTTAAAATCGATACCTATAAAGCCTTTATCTATGTTAACTCCCTTATATATTGTATTAATCAAATCATTACGACTTATTAGGTTGGAAAAAGATTCTCTTTTTATTAAATGATTTTCAAAACACGAATACCCTAAAAAAATTATGTGTTTGCCATAAAATATTTCTGAAAATTTCCTATCAAAATAGCTGGATGTCCCCACAAAAATAACATGATCAGCAAATATTCCCTCTTCGATAAACTTTTTAACATTCATAACCTTTATTCTCGATTCATTAACTTCAATGTATTTATCTAATATCTCATGCTTTGTTAAAAGATACGTATTTTCGCCAGTTATTTGCTTTCGACTTTCCATTCTATTTAAAGTATCTATATATGCATTATGATCTTGTTTTCTTAATACCTTTATTAAATCAATAATTGGCATAATATTCTTTTTAAATAAATCTGCATAAATAGCTTTTTTAGTTAATGTGAAGTATTTTACAACCTGATCATTATTTTCTTTAAAATAGGTACTATAATTTCGAATTGAACCGACTATCTTTCTACATACCCTAATAAATAGCTCTGTTTCCTCTATTAATACTTGGTCATACTCATAATATGTTTTTATGTAGTTTTTCAAATTTTTTAAAGCCCGTATTAATTGCCCTATACTATCCTCTTCGACTTTTATAAACTCTACATTTACCACTGAAGAATATAATTCATTCGCTAACCCTAAATTAACTTTTCTATAACCAAGCAAAGATCTCTACTCCTTTCGGGATTTCAACGTGTTTTTCATCCATATAGTCTAACAGTTCCTTATTAACCGATTTACTTTGATTCATAAGAAAATCCTGCTCAATTTTAAATTGAAGATCTTCAAACTTTTCATTTGAATCATGTTGATCTATGATAAACATACATTTTTGTTTTTCAAAATGGTCCATCTTTCTAAGTGCTCGACTACTTCCAACAAATATCACTATCGCTTCTTTTGGAATTGTTGCTGAATGATTTTGTTCAATAAATGAAAGATTTCTAAATGTACCTTCTGAACCGTCAAATAATAAATCACTTAATTGAAGTGATTCACCATCAATATTCAACTGGATAACATCTAAAAAATTATTCCACTCTTTTTTATTTGTGTACACATATGTTTGCGGTGTATTCTGCATCATTAATAAATGGAGGTTTTCTTCAGGATAAAATTTTTTTAACTTTTTATTATCAATAATGTTATATACATTATTTACTCGTCTTGTATTTCGCACTGTAGTAATCTCATCGTCATGGATTCTTACATTAGAGAACCATCTTGTTTCTGGTATGTAATTAATAGAGTTTAGTCGATTCTTCACCACTATAGCTCTTGTATCTGAATTAGGCAGTTGACTTACCTCTATTACGGAATGTGCTATCCACTCATCGCCTGTCTTATAAAGAATTCTTTGCCCATTTTTCAAATTTAAATATTGATCTAATAGTGATTCTTTAGAAGGATTTTTAAAATCATAGTCTACTGCACCAAATACAAAGAAATAAGAAAAGAGTAAATTTGAAGGTACCGATAGATAGATTTTTATTGGTTGATTCAGCTGTTTAACGTAACTTGCTAATTCCATACTAAAACTCATCCAGTTTTCCAAAGCCCTTAGGTTACCATCAATATGTATATATTTAAGATTTTGTGTTAGCAAATAATTCACATCCAATCCCAATCTAAATGGTAGTTTGTGGTAATTTATCAGTTAAATCAATTCTTAATGAGTAATCTTTCAAACTTCAACACTGTATTCACAGGCCAATTTCACGGAAGACCAACCATGTTGTTTTCCTTTACCGAACTTTATTCGAAGTGAAAGCTCTTCTTGTTTGTCATTCCAACGTAAGGTTGTTTGGATAGGTGATGGTATTCTTGGAAAGACCTCTACCTCTCCACTTATTACATCATGTTTTAAAATAAGACTCTTGTCTTTTGTATAATTAGTAATAATAGTTGTTGCAGTTCCACGAATTGCCGCGACGCCTTTTTGTAATTTCTTTTGGTCAGCCATCCGCAAACTTTCTCCCAATGCTGCAGATATTAATTCCAAGCACTGGTATCGGGTTATTAGTTTTTGATTAAATCTATCTCTCACTTCATCCGTAACAAGTGTAAGTGATCCTATATCAAAATAAAGCGGTCCTAATATTGTTCCTGCTCCTGGGTTTTTTACTGTAATTTTGGCGCTGCTTTTAGAAATGGCTTTTAGAGAAAGACTTTCCTCGATATATTCTCCTTCTACTCTAATTATTATTTTTAAATCGCTTGTATCCAAACGATCCTTTATATAGTTTTCTGGTACTAACTGAATAGATTCGATTTTGTAAACCGGGTATTTTTCATTTAAATACTCATCGATTTTCTCTACCGCTTTTGTTGAAGATTGTTGAATGTTTAATAAGGTTTTATGCGATATATAGGGAGCATATGACTTTAATAACAAATGAAAATCTTCTTCATCCACTTGATGAATCTTTGGGTCTGTCTCTAAAATTCTGTAATAAACCATTGCTTCATTACATTTACCTACTGCATTGCTGTCATCTTTTTTGTTAATCTGCTTATGCTGTTCAAGCAATCCCTCGAATATTTGAATTGAACGCAAATTTTTATGCACTACTCCCTCTTCTTCTGGAAAATGCTCATAACTAGTTGCTAATTTTACAGACGATGTTGGACCGCTCTCAAATTTAAATCGAATTGTAAGTGCTTCGGTGCCAGATCGAATACCAATTGTGTCGTTTCCTTTTTTATAGATTTGTATTTCTTGTTCTATTTTTATAATTGATTTCCATTCTTCTACACCGAAACATTTGTTCTCTTTAGTATATCTTGTTATAATATTAGTAGTATCGAACATCATTAATTCTTTAAAAGCATGTTCAATCCCTGTAGTTTCCTTATTAAATTCATCTTTCATTAATTGAAAACAATATTCTCTTAAAATGAAAAGGAAACTTCTACGGAATGGATTAATCTCAGCTTCAAATTTGGGATAATAAGCTCGAACTTTCTTCTTTAATTCTGGTATTCTATCATAGACATTTCGATAACCTCTAAAATCCATGATACTTTGCAAATAAAGTTCATACTCTTTGCTAAAATACGCATTGAATTTGTCTTGCAATTCTTGTGACAAAAAGTAATTTTCCAGAAAACTTTTCGCACCTAAATTTTTAGGTTGTATTGCAGCTCTACGTTTTATATAAAATAAATTTAATTTTGCCTCGTCGTTATTATGTAAAGTTAGAAGGAGATCTGGATTAGAGTCAGGTTTGTCTGTTTCAAATTTATTTCTAACAGATCGTATATCCGGATACAATCCAACTATGTACTTCACAGTTTCTTGAACAGGTTCACTATAGCTAACTATCGAATTAGAATATAAGTAATGTTTCAATGCATTATACACATCTAATACATGTCTTTTGCCTATTTCATTTGGTTTACACACATAATTCCCTCCTAATATCTATTATTCTATATTAGTTTTTAGAAATATTATACAATTTGTTTATCTGGCCTTTTCTTAATAAAAGTGTTAAAATAAACACTAAACATCGGAGGTTCGTAACATGAAAATTGCAGAACGAGGCAGAGCGAAGTTTCGTCCCTTAAAAGAGTATGATGAAAAGCAAATTAAGAAGTTATTAATAGACAAAATTCAGATAGAGCAAGAAAATGCCCAATCCTTATCGGATCAAGATTTTTCTGATTTTTTTGATCGCAAAACAAATAAATTAAATTTAGTAAGCTTATTTTCAGGTTGTGGAGGATTGGATTTAGGTTTCGAATTAGCTGGTCTTGATGCCACTCTTGGAAAAGAGAAAACTAACGAAATATTATTATCACGGGATAATTTCATAGAAAATCGAGACGCGGGCTTGTTTCATACTATATATTCCATCGATATGTTTAAAGAAGCGAACCAATCATATAAATTAAACTTCCCCAAGACAGTCGTACAACACGAAAAAGATATTAGAAAAGTAAAGGACTTCCCAAATTGTGACATTGTGTTAGGTGGTTTTCCATGCCCAGGCTTTAGTGAAGCAGGACCACGCTTAATTGATGATGAACGAAATTTCTTGTATATCCATTTTATTCGTTCACTTATTAAAACCAAGCCAAGTTTCTTTATTGCAGAAAATGTCAAAGGTATGCTAACTCTAGGTAAGGGAGAAGTCATTAAACAAATTATTCAAGACTTTGAATCCGCTGGTTACAAGGTTAAGTTTGAACTTGTCAATGCACGTGATTACGGTGTACCACAGATACGTGAACGCGTGTTCATCGTAGGTGTACGAGAAGACATTGATTTTGACTATCAATTCCCCGCTCCAACTCATGGTGAGGGAAAAAACCAAAAACCATTCGTTACACTAAATGATGCTATCCGTGATTTAGAAAATAATCCTGGTGAATCTTATGAAGGAAGCTTTTCACCTATTTACCTTTCTCGAAATCGTAAAAAAACGTGGGACGAGCAAAGTTTTACCATTCAAGCTTCAGGTAGACAAGCCCCATTACATCCTAGTGGCTTAGCAATGAAAAAGATAGGTCCAGATCAATGGATGTTACCTGGCGGTGAGAGTATGCATAGACGTCTTTCTGTGAAAGAAATTGCTCGAATTCAAACTTTTCCGGATTGGTTTCTATTTTCTGACGGCAACAACCCAAACATCAATCGAAACGGCAGACTTGATAAAATATACAAACAAATTGGTAATGCAGTTCCCGTTGAACTTGCAAGAGCTATTGCTAATCCCATTGCTCAATGGAGCGCAAAAAACTTGAACAAGATTATAGAGAAACGCAGCACGTCTCAACAATTAAGTTTGTTTGAAGAGATTATGGTTTAAATTTAAAAAGATAGAGGTAGGTTCATTCAAGAATCCTTCCTCTATCTTTTTTGAATCCTTTTTTTAATTGGTCCGATTTTCATCATATTAACGTAGGTTGCATTAAATACATTTCCACCGTCAAAACTACTCACTCAATCATCAAAATCTCCCGAATATCCTCTTCACTCATACTACCAAGTACATCCTGCCCTGAATTTATAACTTCATCGATAAGACTCATCTTTTTCTGTTGAAGTTGATTTATTTTTTCTTCGATAGTGCCTTTTGCTACTAGGCGGATGATATTTACTTCATTTTTCTGTCCCATTCGGTGGGCGCGGTCTGCTGCTTGTTGCTCGACTGCTGGATTCCACCAGAGATCGTAAAGGATGACTGTGTCTGCTCCGGTTAAATTCAAACCTGTGCCTCCCGCTTTCAATGAAATAAGGAATAGATTGCCTTCCCCCTCATTAAATCGATTGGCTAACTCTACACGATCGGCAGGTGGGGTTTGGCCGTCTAAGTAAAAGTAAGGAGTTCCTTGGCGTATCAGTTGTCTTCTTACTATGCCTAGCATTTGAGTGAACTGTGAAAAGACGAGAACTCGTCTTCCTGATATTCGGCATTCTTCTAAAATCTCCATCAGTTGTTCAAACTTTGCAGAACTTCCGTTATAGCCTTCCACAAACAAACCTGGATGACAGCATAGCTGTCGAAGTCTCGTTAATCCAGCTAAAAATTTTACACGGTTCTTTTGGAAAGTCCCTTTTTTCAAGTGTTTCAAAGCATCTTGTTTTAGTTCTGCCAAATAAGTGGCATATAGCTTTTTCTGCTCCATTTGTAACTCGGAAAATAGAATCGTTTCCACTTTTTTCGGTAGTTCTTTCAAAACATCCTTTTTCATTCGACGTAAAATAAATGGACGTACCCGTTTCGCTATATCTTCTCTTTTTAATTCACTATAGGCTCTTCTGTTTGGCAACAGTCCTGGAAACACAACGTTGAATATAGACCAAAGCTCGTCTACTGAGTTCTCTATTGGAGTTCCAGTCAGTGCAAATCGGTAATCCGCCTGAATCATTTTCACTGATTTAGCTGTCTTGGTCACCGGATTTTTAAAAGCTTGGGCTTCGTCCAAAAAGAGAGTATGAAAAGTTCGGTTTTTGTAGAGTTCTGTATCCATTCGTAATAAAGGATAAGAAGTGATTATTACATCTCCTTCTAGAGATGCTTCCCATAATTTACATCTTTCTTCTCTGTTTCCATCAATAATTTGCGCATTTATATGTGGTGTAAATTTTTCTAATTCATTCTTCCAATTATAAACGAGCGAAGCAGGAGAAATTACTAATACTGGTAATTTTCGCGAGCGCACTTCTGGAAGAACTGATTCAATGTAAGCTATACTTTGTATTGTTTTTCCAAGCCCCATATCATCTGCTAAAATTCCACCGAATTTATATTTAGCTAACAGCTTGAACCATTTGAAACCTACTTTTTGATAATCTCGAAGCATGGAAGTTAATGCTATAGGTATTATTGCATCCATTTCTTCGGGATTGTTTAAATTTTTCATTAGCTTTACAAAGTTTTCACCAGGATCTACTAGATCGCCTTGCTCCAAAGTATCGACCAATTGCATCCCTTGAATTAATGGAATACGAATTTCATCTTGAATATTATCAACAGATATCTCCATATCATGGATGAAACTGGATAGCGCCAGAAATTCAGGTGTTTCTAACGATACCAAGTTACCGTTTGGAATTCTGTAATATTTACTTTTTTCTTCTATAGAAGCCATCAAATGCTGGATTTCTTTTTCTGAAATTTCTTTGAGGTCAAACTTGAACTCCAACCAATCCGTTCGTTCCTTCACTTCTACCTTTATCTTTGGACCTGTATATGCTTTTTGCACTCGCAATTTTACAGCTGTAGAAGCATATATTTGAACCCATTTTTCCATACGAGCAAGTACATGATACAAAAAGTGATACTCTGCTTCCTCATCGTACAAGTAGAATCCACCTGGCGTTTGTGTAAATGAATTTTCTAGGAGTAGTTGGATAATTTGCTGCTCCTTATTACGTTGACGTCTGATTCCAGGAAAATGGGTAAATGTTTCTTCCGTTTCTTCATATGGATTAATGAAGAAATCACCATAATGGAATTCCAATCCAGCGAGTAGTCTGTGCTTTACTCGATCCAGAAACAATTTAACCTTAAGTGGAGTTTCCCCGATTCTTTTCGAAACAGATTCACTAATATGCACGTGTCCAAGCTTCATTAACCCTGGTATGACTGTTTCCATAAAGGTATCAATTTGGTCCTTTGCGATAAGGAGCTGGTTCCTCCCGGATTGATCCAACATTTCTTTTAACTCTGCAAGACGAGTACACTCTTCTGGTGCCAGCTTGTATAATATCCCCTCTGAAAAAGCATAACCATAAGCCTTTAATACAGTTACTGGGGCAAGTCCTATCACATTCAGTTGATAGTCAGTCATATTTCCTTCATCAAATTTAAAACTTAGAGGTAGCTCTTGGCCAAACTGAACCCCGTCATAAACGACTCCATCTTGCCAAAACCTTACATAAGGTGCATTTATGAATAAAGGTAAGAGCTGCTCCCAGTCTGTTGGAGAAATAACTAATAGGTCTTCTTGTAAGCTAGCATTACTATTCAAGCGCTGGCTTTTCATTAAAAATTGAAGGACTTCATCGGTTTCTTTTGGAAAACTGAAGAACTGGTAATCATAAATCAAGCCTGAGGCGTATTCAAATGGTTCTCTTCTTCCCACTTCTTCGAGAAATTTCGTTATATTCGCGATATTAGATAACGATTCTGAACCAATTTTCATTTTTATTCCAAACACATACTCCCCGTCTCCCAGAAAGACCGGTTGGCATATAAACTCAACATGAAGTGTCTCTCTATTATCAAAATGAAGTTGCTTGCCAGTCGGGGGCAAAGATTTATTTCCAAATAAATTCAAGATCTTCTTACCCAAATACTCATCCGATTGTTGCTTCTCTTCGATTCCTATTAATGTCGCTGCGATATGTTGACAGTATGTTTTTAAAAAGCCTATTGGCGGGCATGTACAATTAGCTACTATATCCCCATCTGCATCTGCTTTCACCGTGATTTTAAAATCTTCACCCGCTTTTACAGTGGCTTTGATTTCTGAACTATCCGAATGAAAGGGTTGAAGCTTTACTTTTCCTGCATGAAAATAAGCTTTACCCTTTTTAAAAGCTGTTTCGCCACATAATCTTTTGATTTTCTTTTCATTCATCGAAAAATTCATTTTATAATCCTTTCTCGATCATCTACGTTTTTTGTTAAAAAACTCAATATTGGTATACATTATATTATCTCATTCAATTTTATCATAATGGATAACGTATGTTCTCTTGGTTTTGTTTTGAATATACAAAATATGTCTAGGAAGTTGAAATAGGGGGTATTCAATTGATACATACCTTTGAAACTCTTGTGAAAGGAGAAATTCAAATGATAAATGTTGCGATTATTGATAATCGAGAGATGGTCCGAACCAAAATTAAAGAACGATTGCAGTCGGAAAATATAAAAGTAGTCTCTGAGGGTACATCTTCTGATGAGATGCTCAATATCTACGAGGAACATATAACAGATGTAATCATATCTGAAGTAGATAACAATAAAAAAGATACAATCCATTCGGTAAAAAAACTATTAACCAAGCGACCACAAGCTTCTATTATTATCCTGACAAGTGATGAGGACAAAGAATTTGCAAAAGAAATGATTAGATTAGGTGTGAAAGGTTACTTGTTTAAGACGAATGGAAGAAATGATATTAAAGATGCAATAGCGAACGTAAAGAACGGTCATAGTTATATCGACGGAAAAATCATACACGAAATCATGCTAGATGTAAGAAGGTTGAGTGACTTAGAGGAAGCCTCTTCACCTAAACCAATTTTTCAACCACCTGAATTATTAACTCCCAGAGAATGGGAAATGCTTCAACAGTTAGCATTTGGCCATAATAACGAAACTATAAGCAAAAATATGTTTTTGTCTGTTAATTCAACAAAAAACTATGTATCTAATATTCTAAAAAAATTAGGAGTAGAACATCGTACCCAAGCAGTAGTTCTGGCAATTAAGAATAACTGGGTACTAGTTTAACTACTAACTCAATTTAGAGGTAAAACATGTAAACCCAAATGTAGACAACAAGCAGTTGGCTAATTGGCCTCGTTTATTATTTTGATTTTTTTGTCGTCATTTTCTATTACCTCAATATAGACAATGATAAGGTAGCATTTTATTGACCGGCAGGAGTGTCGCCTTTTCCAATAGTTTTCTTATTGAAAAGCGAATAATAGTTGATTGGAGTGGAAGGCGGCGACTCCAGCCGGAATAGCATGAGCTGAAGACCCTGGACTGAGCGTAGCGAGGGAAGCGGCTGAAGCCATGCCGGCGGAACGCGTCCGTCTGGAACGGAAATCTACGAGGCCCAGACAAAAAGCGAGCGGTAAGCTTCGGAAAACCCGACCTATCCTATAAAATAATCACGTTTGTCTACAGTCTGATTTATCTAGTTTTACCTCTAATGAATAATATTTTTTATATCATATTTTAAATTTAACCAAAAATGTAGTTCCTTCCGAACCCGTTTGAATCTCAATTTTCGCATTATGGCGTGCAGCAATGGCATAACAAATACCTAGTCCCAAGCCTGTACCATTCTCTTTGGTCGTGAAGAAGGGTGTGCCTAGTTTCTCTAATACTTCAGGCCTGATTCCTTCTCCTTGATCTCTAACTGAAAGGATCACACATTTTTCATCTTCCTTGTATGTGTTAATGGAGAGAACTTTCCCTTCGTACATTGCTTCTAGACCATTTCGGTACAAGTTTACTAATAATTGCCGTATCTCGTTACGATTTAATAGTAATTTTGGGATGTCTTGCGTATCAAATTGAATAAGTTTATTTTGATTAGATGCATCAACTTCTATTAAAGGGGTAATATCATGGATGATTGCATTTAAATCTAACATCTGTAAATCGGATGTTCTTGTATTCCCCATGGAGAGAAATTCAGTAATAATCGAATTCGCACGATCTAATTCTTCAATCATAATATCAATGTAATCATTATCATTATCAAATTCTTCTTCTTTTCTTATTAACTGCAAGAATCCTCTTACCGTCGTCATAGGGTTTCTAATCTCATGGCTAATACCTGCAGCCATTTGCCCTATTAAATCTAGGTTTGATAACCTTTTTAATTCCTTCTCATATTTCTTTTTTTCCGTAATATCTTTTAATAGACAACAAATGCCATCATCAAATGGATAAGCCATTACTTCATACCAATTATTGTTATACGGGGAAATCATTTCAAAATTTACAGTAATACGCTGTGACATCGAACGATGGAGCTCTTGGTAAATGTGTGTCCCTATATTTTCCGGGAATAATCCCCACATATTCTTCCCTATTACGTCATTAGGTTTTTTCCCTTGTGGTAAATATTGATATTCATTTATGTATGTAAATTCCCAGTCTTTATTTAAAGCAAAGAAGCCATCTGTAATACTTTCAATAACACTCGTAACTTTTTCATTTGCAGCGGCTAATTCTCTTGTCCGCTCATCTACCATATTTTCAAGTTGACCCATATAGATTAAGTTTGAAAATGTAGGGGCTGTGGCATCCACGATTGATTGCACCATTTGAATTTCGGAATTATCGTAATTGGGAGATTCCCCATCTAAATTGACAACCACTATGACACCTAATACCTCCCCCATTGAAACTAATGGAATCATTAGGAGCCCCTTTAGATTTAGATTTAAACTAGATAGGTGAATAATACTTTTGGTTTCAATAACCTCTTGGATCACATCACTATAGCTTTTGTCCCCATTAATATTATTAAGTGTTTCCATCCAACCTGCTTCTGTCAAATCACAGCTCATACTTAACTTTGTTAATCTAATCGTTGTTTTTTCAAACGGATCTAGGAGGTGAGCAGCAATATTTTTGCTATGTAGAAACTTTCCTATGTAAAAAAAACATTTATCAAGACTTTCTTGTATAGAAGAACACATCGATAAATCACGAGTAGCATTCAATAGCAACTGCTTTTCATTAATAAGGTTTTCTTTTTGCTTTAGATTATTCGCGTTTCCAATTGCAACAGCCGCCATATTAACATATGCTTCAACACTTTGAATTTCTGATTCTGTTAAGTGCATTGGAGTCCCATTATTAAATAAAAAAACTAGACCAAATAACTCCTGCTCAAATGAGATAGGAAGAGCTAATATAGATTTAATTTTAAAGACTTCAACTGCTCTAGGATACGGCCTATTATCTTTAGAGGTATCAGGGATGTAAATAGTTTTTTGAGTTTCGATAACTTCTCTTGCAAGTATGTCTTTTTCAGGATCAATTATTTGTGTATCCAGCGTTTCCCCATTCATGTTATCTGGTTTTCCAGCGTATCCTCTGAATGTTCCATCTTCCCGGGGTAGAAAAACTCCAACAGAACTACATTGAACAATCTCCTCAGATATCGCCTCTGTTACACGCTGTAATACTTCACGCAGTTCTAGCTTTGTATTTATTATTTTTGTTATATTCGCAAGTCTAGAATATCTCGTCTTTTCCCCATCCATACACCCAGTCTCCAATCATAGTCACATAAACTGTTTATGCGTAACTTCAGTAAAAATTAAAGTCTACATGCTATGTTCCATATTTTCGAATTCTTTTTTCTTTTATTTTACATAATTAGGTGTAATTTTAATAGTAGAAAATGTAAATATGACTATTTTGCTCCTCAACTTCCTCCAATATAACAAAGAATCCCATTCATTAAATAATGATTGGGATTTTTTAACTCTTATTCTGCTTCTAATTCTTCTAACGCATCTGGATAAACAAGTGTGTCGAATACTTCACCTGAAGCTTCATCTTTAATAGAGATTTCGACTTTGTAATCTTCTGCATTCACGCCATTGAATAGTTGATAGAATGCTCCTGACATTCCTAAACCAAAAGCAGCAAAGCCATCAAAACTATTTTCGTAAGCAGCTTTGTCCACTACTAATGTGAATTCTGAAAAGGAGTCATTGTGAGTAATGTCGTTAATAGAAGTATAGTCTTCACTGTTTTTTGTTTCTTCTACAGTTTCCAATATACCTGTTTTGATTTCTTCCATCATTTCTTTATGTTTAGCTTTAGACATTTTATATGTAACAGAACCATCTTCATTGGCTGTAGCTTTGTCAAAACCTGCTTCTTTAGCACTTGCTACAACTTCGTTGATGTCTTGGTCTTCAAAAAAAGAAGCTGGTAGTGTGACTTCCACATTGATCAATCCTTTTTCGACATTAACAGATTGATTTTCAGTTTCCTCCACTTTACTTTTCTCGGTTTCTTTTTCATTGGTTGTTTCTTTTTCATTGGTTGTTTCAGTTGTACCACAAGCTGATACGATAAATACTAGTACAATTAAAAATGATAATAGCTTTTTCAACTCTCTAATCTCCTACCTATATTATTTTGTTGAGAAAAATACATTATCCCAGTTACCATCCTCGTAGACTACTTTAATAGGATCGTTTACTTTTACTTGATTTACAACAAATCCTTCTACTGTACCGCCTACATAAACTTCGCCGTGATACTCCGGTTCATAAACTACGGAGGTCATCTCGTATGGAGAGCCATCCTCCCCGATAAAGTCAAAATCCCATCCATCAGCCAACCATGCATAATCTTCGGTCTCCGCTTCAGTCAAAGTTGCTTTTACATTTAGTAGGATATATTCGTATCCTTCAGGAGGCGTTTCATTGTATTCGTTTTGAGCTAATACAAGGTCAAGTACTTCCTGGCCTCGTTTCACTTCAGTAATTGTAATATCTGCTTTTCCTGCGAATGAATTAGATTCATTATCGTAGATAGCGATATCAACGGTTTGAGTTGTTCCAACTGGTACTGGATTTGAACGTTTGCCGAATCCTTTAGTTTCTGCAGAATCAGTTTTATCAGCTTTTTCTGTCACTTCAATGTCATTTGAAACTTCTTCCGATTTATTTGTAGGAGCTGAAGATTCATTTGTTGCTTCCTTTTCTCCACACGCAACTAGTAGCAAAACTAGTAGTAAAGAAATATAAAGTAATGCTTTTTTCAATAAAATACCCTCCTTATGTTGCACAACTTTAATTGCACACCTGTATTATTCTAGCAAATTAATCTCATTAATTTTAAACCAATTTATGGAATTTATTAATTTGTTAAACAAGTATCAAACTCGCGTTCTAATCGAAAGGAAGTCATTTCTGTTCATAAATAAATTTTCAAAGGAAACAGTCCCTTTTGTTTATCTGAGAAACGAATGGGTATCTATTAAACATGCACGATATTAATACTTAACGTCTTAGGAGGAGATTAATAATGGCAGACAAAAAATATGTTGGATCTTTTAGAACTGAGCAGGCAGTAATGGACAAGATAAATGAGTTGAAGCTAGAAGGTTATGTAGAAGATGATATTTATGTAGTGACGAACGATAAAGATTCTCTATCAATCGTTCGCGGACAGACCGATGTCGACCTGTCCTCAGTGGATGGGAATTGGCTAGACAAGTTCATGGCTTTCCTAAGCGGTGATGAGCCGGTTCGAGCGGCATTTCTCAATATGGGCTTTACAAATGAAGAGGCAGATCGCTACTACAATGAAGTGAAAAACGGTTCCATTCTTCTCTATGTCGACAAAGAGTACGGTACTATCTATGACGACAAGAATATTGACTTAGGTGCAACAACCACAGGTACTAATTTCGCCGCTACGGGTAAATTGACCGATAACCTGGCACACGAAGAAAGTATGCGACTTCATGAAGAACGATTGTCTATTGATAAAGAACGTCAACGAGCTGGTGAAGTGAACGTCGAGAAACATGTTGTGGAAGAGCAAGAGACGGTTGAAGTTCCAGTGGAGCGTGAGGAAGTGTATATCGAAAGACGTGCTGTGGTTGACGAGACTGCCGCTGGAGATATAGTGGATGATGGCGAAAAAATTCATATTCCGGTCATGGAAGAACGAGTGGAAGTAACAAAACGACCAGTAGTAAGTGAAGAAATCGTCGTAGGCAAGAAAAAAGTGAAGGACACGGAACTTGTAAACGAGACAGTTCGCCGTGAAGAAGCAGATATTCAGCGTACCGATGATGATGTCGATTTATCTGATCCTACTCTAGTAAGCTATACTGAAAATAAGGCGTTGGATAATGATCCAATGGAAGAAAACCGATTAGACAACGATCCTTTAAATAAACGTAATAGATTTTAATTATTAGATTCATATAAGCTAGTAACCCCAACCAGAGGTTGGGGTTACTTTATTTATAAAACAATGTCTTTTTTTCTCTTTCCTAATTATGCCTTAAATACTTTTTGCTTGCCTAGTAATGGCAAAAAGCTAAGGCATTTAGGTACATGAATGACAGAATACTGGTGAAGATAAGATATCATGCCAGTAATAGAAAAGAATTTGTTACTACGCTTTAACATATTTTATACTATTCGTTAGCACTTTTTCTTTTTGGTACCTTTTGATACAAATCATCAATCGCCATTCTTGTTGCATCTAAATAACCGATCGTTTGCTCAAATGTACTTGTGGCAACACACATAAACAGAATATCAATTACGTGTAGCTGTGCAAGTCTTGAAGATGTTGCCCCACTTCGAAAAGCAGGTTCTAATGAGCTTGCTGTAAATAAATTTATTTCAGCTAAATCCGCGACCAGACTATTGCCATAGCGTGTTAAACTAATTGTTTTAGCGCCAGCCTTCATTCCGATTTCTAAAATCTTCGATACTTCATGTGTTTCACCTGAAAATGAAATGCCAAATATTAAATCATTTTTTGATGCATTTGCCACTGCAGTTGCAGCTAAATGTGCATCTGGATAAAAGGAGCATTGTTTATGAATACGCATAAATTTTTGCTGTGCATCCATTGCAGCAATACCTGAAGCTCCTACCCCAAAAAAATAAATATGATCCGCCTGTAAAATAGTTTTTACAGCGTTCGATAACTGCTCCATATCAAGCATATTTGTAGTTTCTCTCAACGAACGAATACTTTGATGTGTGATTTTTTCAACCATCGTTTCAAACGATTCATTCGGCCCAATATCACGTACATCCTTACGCTCATGCTGCAAATCGCCAGCAATTCTAAGCTTTAAATCCTGAAAGCTATTAACTTGAATCGATTTGCAAAGCCGTATAACAGCCGCACTGCTCGTACCACTTTTTTTACCTAACTCTACAGCTGTAAAATTAATTGACTCCTTCGGATTTTTTAAAATATATTCGGCAATTTTTCGCTCTGAGCGAGGTAGTCGATCCTTCATTTCCTCTAATATTGCTAATCCCGCATTTACCTTTTGTGGCATATTCACACACCCTCAATTATTACTAGATTTATAGTAAAAGGTGAATAGTTATTAACTATTCACCCCATATTAATGCTTTATTTCTCCGATTGCAGCCCGAACTTTTCCATCTGTCTTATTCAATAATACAGCTACTTCATCGGCTGTGAATTCAGTTAAAAGCATTACAATCGCTTGCTTTACATTAAATTGCGTTTCAGTTAACGCTTTCTCTGCCTCTTCATTCGTTACATTTGTTGCTTCACAAACAATTCTCTTTGCACGTTCTTTCAACTTGAAATTACTAGCGTGCACATCGACCATTAAATTTTGGTACACCTTGCCCAGTTGAATCATTGTAGCTGTAGAAATCATGTTTAAAACCATTTTATGTGCTGTTGCAGCTTTTAAGCGCGTAGAGCCTGTTAGTATCTCTGGACCAGTCTCTACCTCAATCGCTACATTCGCAAATTGACTGATAGCTGCCTGCATATTGCTTGTTAAACTGATTGTTTTAGCCCCGATTGTTTGAGCATAAGATAGTGCCCCCGCTACATAAGGTGTTCTCCCACTAGCAGCAATTCCAATAACAACATCACTTGAAGTAATTTTTTTTTGCATTAAATCATTTTCTCCAAGCTCCTTATCGTCCTCTGCACCTTCAACAGCAACCATTACAGCACTTAAACCACCGGCCAATACTGCCTGTACCATTTGTGGGGAAGTACTAAATGTAGGCGGGCACTCAACAGCATCTAAGAGACCAATTCGACCGCTCGTTCCTGCTCCTACATAAAACAATCTCCCACCTTTTGAGAGCTTATCATACACAATGTGAATAGCATCCTCAATTTGTGGCAAAACCTTTGCTACTGCAATTGCAACTGTCTGATCTTCTTCATTCATCGTTTTAATAATTTCCTTCACGGACATGCTATCTAATTTACTCGTTTTCGGGTTGGATCTTTCCGTTGCTAGTTTTTCCAATCCATTCATTTACGTCATACCTTTCATCGTTATGTTCATCATAGATGTTTCCATGACTCAATAACTTCTCTTTTCAGTTTAGGTGTGAGCGGGATGCCTACGCTAAACAATGCATTTATATACGAGCCAATCACTGGTGGTAATGAAGGTACATATAATTCATTATCAAACTTTCGCATAGCCTCTACAAATGAAGCACAAAACATATCATTTAAAAATAAGCCACCACTTAGTACAATCGGCATTTTTTTGGCTTCCTGCTCCCGCTCTAGTATGGTAGAAAGAAGCTCAACTAACGACATAATTGCATGTTGAACAATATCATTAGCTGGTCCATACTTTTGCTCTGCTAGTTCTATTACTGGCTTTGCTAATGATGCAATAGCTGTACGTGGGTTATCGTGATCATACACGGCGGTAATAATTTCAGATGAATTTTGTAGCTTAAAATGTCGCAAAACAGCCTGCGTTAACGGTTCATCTTGCGAAAAATTGCCATGTTTATCAATATACTTTGTTACATAGCGAAGTGCTTCATTACCAATATGATAACCGCTTCCTTCATCACCAAATAAATAGCCCCAGCCCCCCGAACGTGTAGTACGCGCTCCTTCATCTTGTACTAAATAAGCAATCGATCCTGTGCCCGCAATAACTACAAGCCCATTCAAACTAAATGAGCCACTTACAAGGGCAGGCACAGCATCATTCGTAATTTGAATACGACAAGGATGTGATTGAAAATATATACTCATCCAGTTAATCCATGTTCGTTTATCTTCTTCTCTGTCTCCGCCTGCAGTTCCAATATATATTGAAGAAACCTGTTCCTTTTGTATACCAGACTGCTTTAATAAAGTATCTAGAAGCTCCAAAATTTGAATACGTACCTTTTCAGGCTTCGTAGATTTAATATTAGAACCCTTACCTACGACCTTGCTAATTATTCGACCAGAGCTATCTCCAATAACACAGACTGTTTTCGTTCCTCCTCCATCTACACCGATAAAGTATTCCTCACTTAAGCGCACCGGCTGTCAGCCCTTCCATAAATTGTTTCGATGCAACTAAGAATAGAATCATCATCGGTAGAGAAGCTAATGTTAAGCCTGCGAATAGGGATCCCCAATCCGCCGAGTGCTCACCAAACAAGGATAACATTCCAACCGGAATTGTCATCTTCGCCTTTTCAGTAATAAAAATTAATGGGAAGAAAAAATCATTCCATGCGGAAATAAAGTTTACAATAATCACTGTACCCAATGCTGGACGCATTAATGGAAGAAGCACATTCCAAAGCACACGTAAGTTTCCTGCCCCGTCCATTCTTGCTGCTTCCTCCAACTCCATAGGCATTGTTTTAAAGAAGCCAGTCAGAATAAGCATTGTTAGGGGTGTACCTGTAGCGATATTCATAAAAATAAGAGACCAAAGCGAATTAATTAGACCTAAATCACGCATTAAGATGAAGAGTGGTACAATGCCTAGTTTTATTGGAATCATCATTCCTAATAAAAATAAAAAGAAAATAGCATTATTCCAGCTAAACTTGAAGCGTGCAATATAAAATGCTGCTAGCGAGCAAAACAGAACAACGAGCACGACAGAGGTTACACTAACAATTACACTATTGATAAAATATTGATCAAACGGAATTTTACTCCATAATGTTCTATATGTATCTAAGCTAAAACTCGTTGGCAATCCTAATGGATTCTTGAATATTTCAGCACTCGTTTTAAACGAAGATAAAAACATTAAAAAAATCGGGTACAAACTAATTGTGGCGACGGCAAACACAATAACATAATAAAATGGCTTCGACCATATCGAACTGTTCTTCATACTACTCACCCTTACATTTGTACTTCTTTTTTATTCATAAATTTCAAGAATACCATTGTACATACTAATATGAAGAAAAATAACACTGTTGCTAAAGCAGAGCCTAGCCCTATAGCATCCGAGCTTCCGGATGTGGAACTACCAAATGCTAAGCGATAAAAGAATACAGCTAACGTGTCCGTAGAAAAATACGGCTCTCCCATTGACCCTTGCATTGCATATACGAGCTCAAATGCCTCAAAAGATTGAATAAATGTTAATACCGTCATGATTAAAATGGAAGGTACCATTAATGGTAAATAAATTTTCCGAAGCATCGTCATTCCTTTTGCGCCATCTAATTTAGCTGCCTCCACTAGTTCAACAGGAATACTTTGAAAACCTGCTAAAAAGATTAATACCCCAAAACCTAATCCAAACCAGCAATTCACTAAAATAATAGAGACTAGTGCTGTGTTTGGGTCTCCAAGCCATGCTCGTTGTAATTCCTCTAATCCTAGCTTACCTAGCAACATATTCAATGTACCGAAGTTTGGATTTAAAATAAGCTTCCATAAAAAACCTACAACAATTACAGATAATAAACGTGGTAAAAAAAAGGCAATCTTGAAAAACTCAGCACCTTTTACTTTTTTATAAATAATAAATGCAAGTAAAAACGCTAAGCCATTCATAACAATCATTTGTAAGATAAAATACAGCACGTTATTCTTAAATGCATTCAAAAACATAGAACCATAGGGCTCTGTCGTAAACAATGTAATGAAATTGTTAAAGCCAACAAATGACTCTCGTGAAAAACCATTGAATGAATAAAAGCTATAAGATAATGCAGCTAATATAGGATAGAGCACAAACAAAGCATAAATAATAAGTGCAGGTATTGGGAAAAGGTGGATAGTCCACCGTTTCCCCTTTTTTCTTTCCTTCTTTGTTGAAGCTGTTTGTACAGTCATAGTCATCATTAACAGCCTCCTTGTTTGTTATTTAAAAGGCTCAAATGAAATTTCTGCATTTTCCTGCACTTTTTGAGCTACTTCCGCTGGCGTTACTTCTCCTAAATACATCCCTTGTAATTCTGTTTCTAATACTGATTTCGTTGTCGGATCTCCACTTACAAAGTTAATTACCCAGTAATATGGAGTTGAATTGGTTTCCACTGTTTTACTTAATTCACTAAGAAGCTCGTCATTTGAAGTTATACCAGGAAGCGCACTAATCATTTTGAACTCTTCCACAAATAATTCTCCAAACTCTTTTGTTGTTAAAAATTCTAAAAACGTTTTTGCAGCTTCTTTGTTTTTAGAGTTTGCATTTATCGCAAATGATCCATCTACCCAAGTTGTCACTGTTTGATTGCCAGTTTTTGAAGGCATTGGGAAAAAGCCGAAATCTAAATCTGAATTCAGTTCACTAACGACTGGGATTTCCCAGCTTCCAAGTGGGAACATTGCTGCCTGCTCCATAGCAAATAATGTACGAATATCTTCCATCCCTAATCCTTCTGAGTTAGCAGGGAAATATTTTTTCAAATCATTCATTACTTCAATTGATTCAACAAATGCTGGATCTGTAAAGTCTTTTTCACCAGTAACTAGTTTATCTGCGAAAGCATTTCCATCAACTACACCCGGTCCTACAATGCCATGTGTTAAAGATAATAACCAGCTCTCTTTAGTTCCCATCGCAATCGGAGTAATATCTGCTGCTAATAATTTTTCATTCACTTCGATAAATTCATCCCAAGTTGTAGGCACTTCAAGTCCTTGGTCTGCAAATATTTTTTTATTATAGAAAAATTGTGTTGAACTAATGTTTAATGGTACACCGTACTGCTTTCCATCTTCTCCTCGAGAAGCAGCTAAATAGTCATCTGAAAATTGATCTAATCCCTTTAGGTCTGTAATTGGCTCAACAAACCCAGCTCCAGCGAGCTTTAATCCTGCTGCATACGGACGTAGATGGAAAATATCAGGACCTTCTCCTGCTTGCAATGCTGTATTTAAAACTGTATTGTATTCCGTATTTTTAGTTGGATTAAATTCAACTTCAATATCAGGATTTGTTTCGTTGAACAACGCGATAACTTTTTCATATTTCGCTACATCTTCTGTGCGCCAACTACCAATTGTTAACTTTACTTTTTCTGTAGCTTCACTTTTTTTACCATTATCCTCACTATTACTATTATTACTATTAGTTGAAGTATCATCACTATTGTCAGAACATGCTGCTAAAACTAAAGTAAATAACATGACAAACAAAAACAGAAATAGAAACTTATTTGATTTTTTCATTTTTGATACGCCCCTTTTAATTTGAAATGTACATTTCATAAACCAAATCATGAACCCCTTGTCTAAACTCTTTCATGTGAAAGTGTCTTCCATAATGCACTGCATTTGTTAGTAGCACTACAAATAATTTCCTCTTTGGATCCATCCAAATACTTGTCCCTGTAAAACCTGTATGACCAAAAGAGCCGACCGTCCACCTCCTTCCGCAGGATAGTACCGGATTCTGCCCAGTCCAAACTTCGAAACCGAGGCCTCGATGTTGAAATAAATGAGCATGACATAAATCCAACCATTCAGATGGTATGATCGATTGTTTTGATATGCCTAACCAGTATTGCGCATACTTTACTAAGTCCTCTACACATGAAAATAAACCTGCACTCCCTGAAACACCTTCTAACAAAAATGCCTTTTCATCATGTACCTCCCCCTGCACATATTGTCCATTTACCAATTCAGTAGATGCAATATTATGTAGGAGGTACTTTGAGGGATTGAACGTAGTGTGCTGCATGTTCCAAGGTTTAAAAATTTCTTTATTAGCAAAACTATTTAAGGATTTACCTGAAACTTCTTCAATGATTTTACCTAGTAAAATCATTCCTAAATCACTATAAACAATGTTTTCCCCTGTCGCGTAGCTTAACTTCAAAAGATATATTTCTTCCAAAATATTTCTTATTTCATCTCTTTGTACAGGTGGTGATAAATCTGCCTGAAGACCGCTATTGTGCTGAAGTAGGTTCTTAATCGTAACTGTTTCATGTAGAAAATTAGGTAAAAATTTTTGTACTGAATCCTCTAATACAATTTCTCCTCTTGCTAATAACAGTAATACGGATGGTAAGGTCGCTACTACTTTCGTTAAAGATGCTATATCGAAAATTGTTTGTTGCATAATTGACTGAGTACTGCCGTCTCTCGCTGTAAAATTACCGTAATTTTGCTTCAATAGAACATCCAAATCACGCTGCACATGAATTACTACACCTGGAATTTTTTGATCATTAATAAACCCCTCAATATACTCTTGAAGCATTTTTCACCCCCAAATAAATTCCTTAAAATTCTGATAATTCAATATTATAAAATATTATACTATAAAACAACAAAAATATTAAAATATTTTTTCAAAAATGCCCAAAAAGTAGTTTTATAGCGAGCAGGAGAAAATTTATAGATTTGAGCCCAGTCTCTCAACACAGTATATTCATCCGTTTCTCGAAAATGTACCTTCTTCTGTTCAAATTAAACTTTTAATTGCTTTATAAAAGACACCTACCAGTTCTCCAGTAAACTATTGAATATTCCTTATTTAAATTTTATTAATTTTTCGTCTGGATAATTACAAACTAGATTTTTATATAAATTATTTTTAAAAGGGTATTGTAATTTCTGAATATTTTACATATTATAAAAACTGAGAGGTGATTCATATGTCAGAAATAATAAATTTATCTTCCCATTCCCTACCACTTACAAAGAAAGGAGAAAAAACACGACAGCACTTACTTGATATTGCAGAAGTAGTTTTTGGTGAAAAGGGTTATTTTAATGCTTCCATTGTTGATATCACACAAAAAGCAAAAGTAGCACAGGGCACATTTTATAACTACTTTCCTTCTAAGCAGTCCATTTTCGAAGAACTTGTTCGAAACATGAGCCACACCTTTCGAAGTGAAATTCGAAACGCTGTTAAGAGAGCTACTAATTTTGAGGAGTCACAAAGAATTGGCTTTAGAACTTTCTTTTCTTGGGTAAAAAATCATCGCAATTTGTATAGCATTGTACAACAAACGGTTCTTGTGGATGAACAACTATATCGTTGGTATTACGAGCGACTTGCCTCTGGATACATTAAAGGTCTTGAGGAAGCTATCGGAAAAGAAGAAATAAGAAAGTACGATACGGAAACGATTGCTTATTGTTTAATGGGAATTAGTCAGTTTTTAGGGATGAGATGGATTTACTGGGAGGATACAGATGTACCAGAGGATCTTTTAGAAGATGCAATAGCCCTTATTTTCCAAGGATTACGAAAATAAAAGCAGGAGTGATGTCAGAGTGAAAGGTATATCACATTGGATTGATCAGCGTTCTATCATTACACCAAATAGGCTAGCTTTAATAGATGATCGGAGAAATCTTACTTATTTAGAAATGAGCAAAATGATCAATCGATTTGCCGGAGTATTACAGTCCACTTATTCTATTAAAAAAGGAGACCGAGTTGGCGTTCTGTCTATGAATAGTATTGATTTTATTATTGTTCTATTCTCAATGGCAAAACTAAATGCTGTGGCAGTTCCACTTAATATTCGCTTAACTGTAGATGAGTTAGAGTATCAGCTAAAGGATAGCGGACTTCAAACACTCATTGTTGATAACGACAACCATACTAAAGGTAAAGAGTTATTAAATCGAACACTGTTTCAGTTATTAACATTCGAAACAATTAATCTTGCAAAAACAGAACAACTAACACCTACCGAAATTGACTCAGCTGCCCCCTACATTATTTGTTATACATCTGGAACAACGGGAAGGCCTAAAGGAGCCGTCTTAACCCAAGAAAATATGTTTTGGAATGCAATTAATAATACTGTAGGACTTGATATTACTTCTAAAGATAAAATTATTACGTTATTACCACTTTTCCATATTGGAGGAATTGGTTTATTCACATTACCTGTACTGTTATCTGGCGGTACTGTTGTAGTTCCTGAGCGATTTGACCCTGAGCAAGCGTTGGAATATATCGAGAAGCATGAAATCACCATTGTTATGGGTGTTCCAACGATTCATGATTCTTTACGGAAAAGCCCAAGCTTTGAAACGACTAATTTAACCTCCGTTCGATTCTTTTATAACGGAGGCGCACCATGTCCTGAAGAATTAATACGTTGGTACTTAGAAAAAGGGATTAGTTTTGGGCAAGGCTATGGATTGACCGAGACTTCCCCTACTGTATTTTTACTATCGGAAGAAGACTATCACCGTAAGGTCGGCTCGATTGGTAAACCCGTTATGTTTACCGAGATACGAGTTGTTGATGAAGAAGCAAAAGAAGTTTCACCTGGAGAGTATGGCGAATTGCTTGTAAAGGGACCGACTGTTATGAAGGAATACTATAACCTCCCCGAGGAAACAGCTAAAGCAATTCAAAATGGATGGTTTGCAACTGGAGATATTGTAAGACAAGACGAGGAAGGCTTTGTTTTCATTGCTGGCAGAAAAAAAGAAATGATTATTTCAGGAGGTGAAAATATATATCCTCTAGAGGTTGAAAAAGTCATTTACGAGCTTCCAGATGTGGATGAAGCAGCTGTAATCGGAGTTCCCCATGATAAATGGGGTGAAACACCTATCGCCTTTATTGTCCTAAAAAAAGAAACAAACTTTACAGATGAGAAGTTGAAAGAATATTGCACTAAAAAATTAGCCCGCTATAAAGTTCCAAGCATTTTTAAAATTGTAAGCGCTTTACCCAAAAATGCGACGGGTAAAATCGATAAAGCAACTCTAAAAAAATTTTATCTAGAAGAGGTGATGAGCTTATGATGAACTATTTTGTTGGACAGACAGCATCCTTTAGTAGAACAGTTACCGAAACTGATATTGTCATGTTCGCTGGTTTAAGTGGTGATTATAATCCTGTACATGTCGATAAGGAATATGCTGACGACACGAGATTTGGAAAGCGAATAGCACATGGTTTATTAACTACCTCCTTTCTCTCTAGGCTACTTGGCATGGAGCTTCCTGGAAAGGGATCGGTTTATTTAGAGCAGTCCCTTAAATTTTTAAAGCCAGTTTTCATTGGAGATACAATCACTGCTAGTGCTGAAATATTAGAGATTGATCAGGATCGGGGAATTCTGCGGCTAGAGACGATTTGCCGAAAACAGGATAATACGGTTGTGTTAAAAGGAGAGGCCAAAATGATGATGCCAAAGGAAGGAGCAAAGATATGATACAAATTGTAAAAACAAGCACTTATTTTCCACCCGGAGTTGAAACAGCCCAGTTACTAGAAGAGAAAACAGGCATTCCAGAAAATGTGATAAAAGAAAAATTCGGTCTATACGAAAAACATGTTGCTGATTCATCCATGCATGCTTCTGATATGGCCATTAATGCTGCCTTGCCACTACTAGAGGTGGTAGACCCACTGAATATAGACGTTGTCATTTACTTTGGAAGTCCGTTTAAAGATTATGGCGTTTGGTCAAGCGCCCCAAAAATCCAATATGAGCTCGGAATAAAAAATGCCTATGCTTTTGAAATAATGAATGTCAGCTCTTGTTTTCCCATCGCCCTTAAAGTAGCAAAAGATATGTTAACTTCCGATAAGACACTAAACAATATATTACTTGTTGGAGGGTGTAAAGAATCGCAAATTATTGACTATCAAAATCCTCGATCAAGATTTATGTTCAATTTTGCTGATGGGGGTGCAGCAGCACTTCTATCAAGGGATAATGGTAAATTTGAAGTTTTAGAGTCATCCATTTACACAGATGGTTCCTTCCATGACGATATCCGTGTTCCAGCTGGAGGGTCTGTTCTCCCCGCTTCCCATGAAACAGTGGAAGAGAATCTACATTTTATTGATGTAAAGGATCCCGCTGATATGAAAGAACGGCTTGACCCAGTATCTGTAGCTAATTTTATAAAGGTAGTAAAAGATTCAGTAGAAAAAAGTGGATATACGTTGCAGGATATCGATATGCTCCTCCCATTGCATACAAAAAAGTCGATGTTCAATCAAATCTTAGACGGACTAGAACTTTCCGAAGAAAAAGCAGTATATCTTGACCATCATGGCCATATGTCAGCCCTAGATCCACTCGTAGGGCTCGATTTTGCCGAAGCTGATCAAAAACTTATAAAAGGGAACATCGTTGTTGCAGTTAGTGCAGGTACAGGTTACACATGGGCAGCGACAACTTTAATAAAAATAAGAGACTAAGGGGGAAAGAAAATGAAAATTTTTAAAAACAAAACTGTTTGCTTAGGTCTATTTTTATCAATTCTGTTGTTTATATTTGGTTGTAGCTCTGATGAGGGCGATACCGTAAAGGTTGAAGCGAATGATGCTGCACCTATTAAAATTGGTGTACTCGCATCTTTAACTGGTGGTTTAGAATCCTATGGAAAACAATCTGTTCGAGGCTTTGAGCTTGGTCTTGACTATGCAACAGATGGAACACTGGAAGTAGAAGGTCGTAAAATTGAATTTATTGTAGAAGATACAGAAACGAAAGCAGAGGTAGCGGTACAAAAAGCTACCAAACTATTAGAAGAAGATAAGGTGGATTTTCTTGTAGGGTCATCTAGCTCTGGTGACACATTAGCTGTTTTACCTCTTGCAGAGGAATATGAAAAAATTATGGTTGTAGAGCCAGCAGCTGCTGATAGTATCACAGGCGCGGAATTCAATAAGTATATTTTCCGCACAGCACGAAATTCATCTCAAGATGCGGTCGCAGGTGCAGCAGCTATCGTTAAAAAAGGAGTGAAAATTGCTACACTTGCTCCCGATTACTCATTTGGTCAAGATGGTGTTGCTGCATTTAAAGAAGCAGCTATCAAGCTAGGTGGAGACATTATTCATGAAGAATATGTGGATCCTGCTGCTACAGATTTCACTTCCAATATTCAAAAGATTATCGATCAAAAACCTGATTATTTATATGTTATCTGGGCAGGCTCCAATACACCTTGGAATCAAATTATGGATATGAAAGTACAAGAAAAAGGAATCAAAATCTCGACGGGTGTTGCAGATATAGCCACTTTACCTACAATGAAACCTCTTGTAGGAATGGAAGGTTTTACAGTTTACTATCATGAGTTACCAGACAACAAAGTAAATACATGGCTTGTAGAGGAACATAAAAAGAAATTTAATGGGGATGTTCCGGATCTTTTCACGCCAGGTGGAATGAGTGCAGCATTAGCGATAGTAGAAGCAGTGAAGAAAACAGAAGGTAATACCGATGCGGATAAACTTATAGAGACAATGGAAGGAATGAGCTTTGAATCACCAAAAGGCACCATGACCTTCCGTCCAGAAGACCATCAAGCGCTCCAATCACTTTATGCAGTGAAACTTGAAAACAGAGAAGGATTGGACTATCCTGTCCCTGTATTGGTAAGAGAGTTAACCCCTGAAGAAACTGCTCCTCCTATTCGAAATAACTAAATAATATCAAACTTAATTAATTTAGTTGGAAATTAAGAGTGCTTAGTTGGAATAATGAACGATTTAGTTGGAATATAAACGCACTTAGTTGGAAAGTGCCTTTTTAATGGAAGAAAACAATTGATTTCCTTAAATTTCTCTTAAGCTTTCAGTAAGCGGGCTCCTAGCCGTCGTTAAAAAATATTTGACTTCATTCACACTCTCTTCTAGGATAATGTTTTAGGACTTTATTTATTTAAGGAGTGTTTATGATTTGAAGAAATTATTAGTAGCTTTTCTTGGATTAGCTCTACTTGCGGGATGTTCCGAAGAAACGGTAGATACTAATGAAGATAATGCCGTAGATACTGAAAATGTGGACGTAGAAGAAAATGTAACAATTGAAGAGAACGCTGAGAAAGGCGCTAATTCTACTGAAGTACAAAGTGATATAAAAAGTTTCCCTGAGTTTATAATGTTAGCTAAAAATATTGATTTGACTAAGTATATTGCTAACGTTGAAACAGATAACGAAGGAACTCGTGTCATATTCTTTGAAAATAGTGAAGGTCATAAAGAATACAAAAGCATCTTTGTTAAAAATGAAAATCGACTTAAAATCATTAAATTAGACGATGATGGTTTAATTTTCAATGAAATAATTAATTAATGAAGAGAGCTGCTTTGCCTTTTTTATTATGCCATTAGGATCGAAGTAAATACCATGAATCCTAGTGTTATAAACCCGAAAAAACCCCTGGAACAAGTTTTACTCGTTCCAGGGGTTTCGTTTATATTTATTATTCTTTTAAATCTTCAATAGATGTGATGTCCATATATGCTGGAACAACTAAACCAATTTTCACGCCTGTCATACTTGTGCCAAGGTCTTCAAATTTACCATCGAATTTTTCAGCATAGGTTGCATGCGTTAATGGTAACCATCCAGCAAGAGATGCGTCTGCACTACCGTCGGCAATGGCTGTCCACATTGGACCAGCTTCAACTTGAACCATAGTTACATCATAGCCAAGGCTTGTTAATACGATGCTCATAACGTTCGTGCTGGCAATTTCACTATCCCATGCAACGTATGCAAGTTTGATTTTGTCACCGTCGACTTTTTCAATACCCTCTGTCCATGTTGCAATTTTCTCTGGATTTGCATCTACCCAAGCTTGCGCAGCTACTTCTGGTTTTTCACCGTTTTTGATAGCGATCATTACTTCACCCATATCGTCCTCTGTCCAGTTGAAATTAGAAAGGACTTGGTGAGCTTCTGGCATGTCTTCTTGTAATCCAGTACGACCAATTGTGTGAATTTCTTCTTCCCCGCCATATGAGCCTTTTGGATCTTCAAGATATTTCAAATCATATTCAGCAAATTTCCAGTGAGGAGTCCATCCAGTTATGACGATTGGCTCTTCCGCATCATATGCTTTCTTTAGAGAAGCTGTCATTGCCGCACTTGAACCACTTACAAGGTCCCACTCATCTAATTCATAATCTGTAATAGCTCGTTCTGTTGCTTCCATAATTCCAGCTCCAGGATCGATACCAGTGATTTTGTAGTTAAGTGACTCCCCTACTGAACTCGCATTTGAGTCTGAAGATGTCGAATCATTTTTCTCTTCTGTATCACCACATGCTGCTAACCCGAGTGAAAGTAATGCAACTGCTCCTAGACCTGTTATCTTTTTTGCTAATTTCATAATGTATTTCCCCCTAGTTTTTTCTTTCTATTTCCAGCGTATTGCGTGATTCTATCCAAAATAATCGCTACGATTACTATAGATAGTCCAGTTTCTACGCCAACTCCTGTTTTCAATTGCGTAACGGACCGGTAAACCTCTTCCCCAAGTCCTGGTGCACCTACCATTGAAGCGATTACTACCATCGATAGGGATAGCATAATACTTTGGTTTACCCCTGCCATAATAGTAGGTTTCGCCAGTGGAATTTGTATTCTAAACAAACGCTGCCACGTCGTTGAACCAAACGCTTCTGTAGCTTCTATTAAATCTTTTGGTACTTGCTGAATACCTAGCATCGTTAAACGAATTGTAGGAGGCATTGCGAAGATTACTGATGCTACAACTCCCGGTACGACCCCAATGTTGAAAAAGAAAATCGCCGGTATTAAATATACGAACGCAGGCATTGTTTGCATTAAATCCAATATTGGATTTACTACCTTTCGAACACCCGCTTTTTGTGAACTTAGAATCCCTATAGGAATACCAATCACTAGCGCGAATATGACTGAAGTCAATACTAGCGTTAACATTTGAAGCATCGGGTACCAATACCCTAAATAATCGATGAATAATAGGCCAATCAATGAAAAGAAAGCAATCTTTCTCGTAGAAATAATTCCAGCTATTAAAGCGAATATGAAAGCAAGTAATATAGAAGGAACCAAATTCAATATATCTACTGTGCCTTCTACTGCGCCTTCTAGTACATCAGCAAATCCGTCTAGGCCTGTCCCAAACTTGTCTACTAGCCAATCAACACCAGTATCAATCCAATCGGCAAAAGGTAGGCGAGGTAATAGTTCATCCATCTCAAATCACCTCCGTAATAGGTTGCGCTGCGGAATCCATCGTTCCATCTTTGTTAATAAACTCATTATCACCAGATAATGCACCTATAAGGGCACCACGAATAATAATCCCTTGCAGCTTTCGTTCTTCATTAATAACTGCAACAGGAATGCTTGCTGTTGAAACTACATCAAATAACTCTGTGAGAACCGTATCTGGTGAGATCATCGGAAGATCAGAAATAATTACATCATTTAGTGACTTCTCTGATTCAATTGCTTCTACAGTATCCTGTGCTGTTACAGCTCCTAATAAGCGATTCGCATTATCTACTACATATATAGAAGAAATACCTAAATGTTTCATCAGTCGAAGTGCTACACGAGGACCTCGATCAACTTTTACCGTGTCTGCTTTTTTCATAATATGACCAGCAGTCAGTACTTTGGATAAGTCGACGTCTTCCACGAATCGTTCGACATAATCGTTGGATGGGCTCATCAGAATTTCTTCAGGTGATCCAATTTGAACAATTTCTCCATCTTTCATCAGTGCTATACGATCACCAATACGAAGTGCCTCATCTAAATCATGTGTGATGAAAATAATCGTTTTCTGCATATCGTGATGAAGCTGAAGTAACTCATTTTGCATATCTTTTCGAATAAGAGGATCTAATGCACTAAACGCTTCATCCATAAGCAATATATCTGGATTATTTGCTAGTGCTCTAGCAAGTCCAACACGCTGTTGCATTCCACCACTTAGTTGTTTCGGGTACTGGTCCTCATATCCCGCAAGACCAACAAGTCTTAATGATTCTATTGCTTTTTCGTTTCGTTCTTTTTTAGAAACCCCTTGGATTTCTAAGCCATATTCCGTATTTTCAACGATTGTTTTATGTGGGAAGAGGGCAAAGTTTTGAAATACCATTCCAATTTTCTTTCGTCTTACATCACGAAGCTGTTCTTTATTCATCTGAACAATATCCTTACCATCCAGTAATATTTGTCCCATCGTTGGATCTATTAATCTATTAAGCAGTCTAACTAATGTAGATTTTCCACTTCCAGATAGACCCATTATGACGAAAATTTCACCTTCATTGACTTCAAAGGATACTTGTTTCACACCAACCGTTGCACCAGTTGCTTTCAAAATTTCACTTTTGGTTTTACCATCCTTCAGCAACTGTATAGCACGATTACTATTTTTACCGAAAATCTTTGTAGCATCTTTTACTACTATTTTTTTATTTATGTATTCTTCACTCATATCCTCACTCCTTACCGTCCGAAACACACGAACCCAATTCATTATAGATGCAACTCCATAAAATTTCAACAGTTTAAACCTTATTAATTGTTTGTACAGTAAAAACTGTACACAAATTATTTAAAAAAATTGCTTTTTGGGTAAGGATATAATACATTTAAATTTAGTTAGCTGGATTATGTGAACAAAGCTAATTTCAGTGGAGGGAACGTAAATGGATGACCATGAAAAAATAGATAAAGCACGAGAACGAATTATAGAAACAATTGCCCAAAACATACACTTATATGGCTTGGTACCTTCTTCAGGTAGACAATTCGGAACAATGTTTTTTCAAAATGAACCATTAACATTAGACGATATGACAGAAAAATTAGGCATGAGTAAAACAAGCATGAGCACTTCTGTCCGAGCATTGTCCGAACTAAAATTGGTTGAGCGTGCATGGAAAAAAGGAGTACGAAAAGATTTATATAAAGTGACGGATGATTGGTACCAAAGCTTCATTGATTTGTTTTCTATTAAATGGCAGAGATCAGTCACACTACATTTAGTAGCAATTAAAAAATCACTTGCTGAACTCGAGGAACTGTTCCAAGACCCAGCCCTTAGTGAGGAATTACGTGAAGTAGTTCAAATAGATATCGATAAGCTGAAGTATATGAAAGACTATTACAATTGGCTTGAGCGTGTCATAGATGCATTTGAAGACCAACAAATTTTCGATTTGGTTCCTAAGTTTGAGGATTCTAACAAAAATGCTAAAAAGTAATATGCTTCATAACAAAACCCCAAGTAGCAGCACTTTTTAAAGTGCACACTATTTGGGGTTTTTAGTGTTGTTTGCTACGTAAGAAACAAGCATGAATCTCCAACTTTCACAAGAGCGTTAGATTTGTGAGAAAACCTAGTACTAGGTTCCAAAGCATCCCAATCAATTATCAATATCTACCTTATATCCTCTTCTGTCATAGTCGACAGCGTGGTATTGACCCGATTTAATGACTTCTTCAATAAGGCTTTTCTTTTTATGTTGAAGTGCGTTTTTTTCTATAGTGTCCTTTGCGATTAAACGAATGATGTGCACTTCAACTTGCTGTCCCATTCGGTGAACAGAATCTGCTACTTGCTGTAATGGAACTTGCATTTACACTCGGCGAAATTGATTTCCCCTGCAAACGCTGCAGCAATGTGACATATTTAATAACTATTACGCATCCTTCCCGCTGCCATCCAATATTCGACCTAAGAAGAAACCATCAATCTCGCTTAATTTTCCGCGCCAAAGAATTTGTCCCTTTGACGGAGTTGGCTTGCTGTCGCCACAATAAACCTTGGTGTCTTTCATATGGAGAAAATTCGCCCCAGTGTCATCGCTGTTTTGGGCAACCTCCCCAGCCTGATCCAGTTGTTCACTCAACATCTGGGCAATATCATTCCCATCTTTGAGAGTATCACTTAAGGTGCTAAAGTATTCCTTTGCTGATACCATCGTACCTGTAATGACAGCTCCTTTAACATTTAATGTGATATCCAAGTTGAAGTCGTGTTTATTCGCTGCTTGCGCCAAAAACTCAAGTATATTATCTTTATTAGTTCCGGAACTATTGCTCATTTTTACTACTCCCTTCTTAATCCATCCAAAAGCAGATAGGATTCCTCATCTTCGGAGCTTACATTGTGCGTTTTTCCCTTATCCTTCTTGTTTGTCTTCTTGGACTCGTTTTTTTTTTCTGAATTCTGCTTGGAAGCTTTTTCAGATTTGGCATCCGAACGAGCGTTGCTATTTGTTTTTTGATCTTTATTCGGCGTACCTTGTTCTAATTCGTCCTGTTCCTCATTTTCTTCGCTCGAATCCTCGTCTTGTTTCTGCTTGTCTTCTACGTTTTCTTCATCGTCTTCCTGTTCATCTTCTGTTTCTAGCCCAGAATCTTGAGTTTTTTGTGTGCCTTCATGTTCTTCCATTTCAGGAGTCTCTTGGCTTTCGTCATCTACATTCTCTTCATTTTTTTCAAGTTCCTTTGACTCAACTTCATCTTCCTGAGCGTTTCCTGAAGCTTTCGTTTTATCTTTTCCTTCATCCGAGGTAGCAGAGTCTTCACCGGACTTATCCTGCTCCTCATCACTATCAACTTGGCTAGCCGTATTCTCACTATTTCCTTTGCTGCTATCTAGATTCTTGTCCTCATCAGAGCTCTTTTCTTCGTTCTGGTCTTCTTCCTCTGTGGAATCCTTGCTTTGGCCATTTTTGTTTTTAGCTAGTTTTACGAGAAGCTCTTCTATATTGCCTAGGCGATCCTGTAGTTGTTCATTTTCTGCTTTTAAAGCATCATAATCCTGGTTGGATGATCGATCATCTGCGTTGGATTTTCCTACACTATCTTGTTCTTTATCTTTAGCTTCATTCTCTTCCTCTTCACCATTTTCCTGCTGTTCTGTATCTGTTGAATCGTCCTTTAAGGGAGTTTGTAAAACAGATCCTGACTCTTTACTTTCATATTGGTTTTGTTCTTCCTCTTGATTATCCATCGCAAGGTCTTGTGAATCGCTTTGGTTAGATAATCTTTCAGATTCCTTCGAAGTTTTATTTGCCTTTGCAGTTCCATTATTTTGTCCATTCTTTCCCTCAGCTAGTTTGGCAAGCATACCTTCCAAACGGTCCAGACGATCTGAAATATTTTCATTTTCTTGCGAGGAATCTTGTACATTGTTTAATTCAGAAGTATTGCTGGACGGCTCATGATCGTCGGAAGTATTCTCGCCTTCTTTTGAAAACAGCTTGGACGCAGTATCCTTAATGGAATAGACGGCTTTCTTCGAGCTGTCTTTCACTGCTTGTCCCAAGTCCACGCCCTTGTTGCTTAGCTTTTTACCATTTTCAGGACTAGCCAGGTATCCGACGGTTGCACCGATTAGGCCTCCTGCTAGTGATCGTTTAAGATTGCCTTTTTTATTTCCTTCAGATTGATTTTCCTTCAAGATTGTTTCAGTCATGTTGTTTCCTCCTATTCGATATCTTTGCTTATATTTATCGTTCATTGCGCTAGCCGAACATTCCGGAACCGCATAATTGTCTCTTTTTCACGCTCCTGGGCTTGCTAAGCTTAAAGGGTTTGGCAAGAGTAGCGTTCAGGAGCAAGTCACCACTTTCTGCTTTTTATAAATATTATTAGATTAGTTATAGTTTAGTAATCGAACTCACTGGATTTCAGCCCGTTGGCTGAAATTCTCTTTTCGAGAGTTTCAAGCCTTTCGTGGAGCTTCCGGTTCTCTTCCTCTAGAACTTTCGTATTGCTGTCTACCGCTTTGGAAGATAGATAGGGATCGGTTTCCCACCAGTCCATTCCAATCTCTTTGGCCTTGTCGACCGAAGCAACAATCAGCCGAATTTTGATGGTGAGCAGTTCTACATCCGCAATCCCGACTGTGATGTCTCCTGCAATCACCACTCCTTTATCCAGTATCTTCTCAAGTACGTCTACAATCGTGTTAGATTGCATGGAATGTTCCATTTAAAGTCCTCCCTGGGTGTTTGTATTTAAAGCAAGCTTCCTAAAGGACCAAGGTCAATATTCAAGTCTTCGGCATCTAGGCCGAATATTTCTTTCAGCTCTTCCATTTTCTCTTCCAAATTCATCAATGCTTCGCCTAAGTCCTCAATTTGCTGATCCGTAAGCGTTCCGCCTTCGACCCGTCGAATTGCATGCCTTTCCACGATTTGCCGCAGCAACTCAATGACGGTCAGCACCAATTGCGCCAATCCATGCTCCGCATTATCAGGGTCAAGATTAATCTTTCCACTTGCTTGGTTGGCCGGTAGCATCAGTCAATGCCTCCCTCTGTCTGTCAAATTGTTCTGAAGATAAGGTTTTGTAATTTCCAGCTTGATCCTGTACGAGCGATTCTACTGAAGCAATCAATACTCTCAAATCCAAATACACAAGATCTACTCCAGCGATGGAAATTACTAAATCCGCCTTGATCGCAACACCTTTATCTAGGATGACATCCAAAATATCAATGAGCGCTATATCCTTGTTTTCCATCGATTCTCTTAATGCCATATTTACATCTCATCCTTACTTATGAAAAGTTGGAAAAGTGGTAGGCTGGCCATGGACCAGTGGCTTCAAACTGCCATCCCATTCCCTTCATGTCCTTCTCATATTGTTGGATCTGTTCTAAAAAGTTTTCTACATCTGCTGCGGGAATCAGATAGACGCTATTCCAGGTCATGTCATCCTTTCTTCCCGTCATGTCATTGCTCCACGTTCTTTTGACATTTCCTTTTAGCGCAATACCGCTTAGATGCACATGTATGTTCTCACTAATTCTGTTTTTTTCTTCTTCCAGCTCAGATTCAATGAGCTTGTCCAGCTTTTTCTTCTCGAAAAATTGCTTGCCTTTAGAAAGCTGGCTTATTTCCTCTCTTCTTGCTTCAATTGCCGGATTACTCTGGCTCACCTGTTCTTTTAGCAACTGATCATCGCAGTATATTTTCAAATTCCACTCCTCTTTGCCGTAAATAGAGGCAAATGTATCGACCAAGTGCGCTTCATTTGTTTGTACAGTGTTTTCTAAACTTCCTTGGTTTTTGAACAGCGTGCAAAACTTCAGTGGTATGACTGTGTACATTTTTGATAGCATCATGACGGTTTCGTGATGGTGAAAAGCCTTTTCTTGGAGCCATTCCATGTCATTATTAATCTGTTCCTTAATGCTTTCCTCAGAGTACCGTTCGGCATCCAGGCCACAGACAATGGCAGTTACCTTGCCTATAGGCAGGGTGTATATTCCGCTTTTGCCATCAAAGCCATTAATAGAAGGAATCTGCTGTTTGTCTCCTTCATCTGTTGGTATCAATCCATATAAGTAAATTAGACTGTCCATCTTTTCCTTTCCTCATTTCTTCTTTGTCATCTCTTCCCATTGCTGCATTTCCATCCGTTTTGCCATTTCATATCGAAGGATCAAGTCTTCTTCCTTTGCTTTATATACCTCTTCAGGTATTTCACCAAGCTCATACATCATTTGAAGCTGGACCATCTTTCGCTGGATTGTTGGAAGGTCGTACAGCTCTTTATCTGCTTCCTCTTTCACCTTTTCACCGATTTTTATTACTAGGTTAATTGGAGCGGAAACCAGTTTATGAATCATCAGGCATCCTCAACTTTTAAACGGATATTGATAAAGTTATACGCCGGCCAGGGTCCGCTGTAGTTGAACTCAACTTTGTCCTTCCATTTTTCGTAAACCTCGTTAATTTTTTCATCAAAATCTACTTCTTTTCCTCGGTCCACTAAGAAGGCTGCATTAAGAAGCATTTTCTCCCCAATCGGATCGTTGGTCTTGGATGCTTCAGCCAGCTCCGTCAACGGGCTGAAGACTTCCTGCTTTACATCCTGATGTAGTGAAGTGATCAGTTTTTGTGCAGCTCCGCCAATCTGAATTCTTTCGTAATAGCTGGCCGCTTCTGATTTCCCTTGCACAGCTTTTGCCATTTTATCGATTTTCGAATTCTCGCCAACAAGTGATTCCAGCCAGTCTTTTTTGCCGATTACTTTTAGACCGAGCTCCACCTTCCCTTTTATTGCTGGGAACAATTTTTCAAACTGCGGATATAGGTTTTCAAGCAACACACCAACGTCCTCCTTAGACTGGAACACATTGCCGAAGCTGACAGGTATCACGGTGTCGTTCTCTTTCATCACTTGGGAAACGACATTTTGATGCATTAGTAAATTGTCTTTGTTCGGATGATAGATTTTCATCGGAACCTCGGCTGCTACAATGGCCGCGTCCTTATAGCGGATAGTAAACAGCTCTTTGTTTTCGCCTTCAATTTCAAAAGTGCCAAAATGTTCGTCTTTTTCTGTTTGGATTCCGCAAAAAATATAGATTCCATTTTGCTCTTCTTGGCTCATTTGTAATTCTCTCCTTTATTCCTTAGTTACCTCCATGTTACTGCAGGCCTTTTTGATTAATTTCTCAGCTGTTTTAAACGGTTCATCGGATTCGATACACCGGCTCACTTGGTGACTTAGAATGTCCAAGCACAATCGTACAAAGTCCGGATTAGATCCATCAATCTTGATTTTTTGTTCCGCTGCCAACCTACCGATCATGATGGATGCCCGCAGACTCGGACCGGTTTCTTCTTTGCATTCGTTGCGCAGCTTTGCTACCAGCTCTGTAATGGCTGCAGCGTCTTTTTCATTGATTTTGGCTTTATCAGCAACGATAGCCGCCTCACGGTCATGATCTTTATAATCAATATAAATGGTGATAAGCCGGTCAAGAAGTGCATCCTGCGTTTGGTAGACCCCAGCATATTCATCCGGATTGCTAGTGAAGATCACCGCAAAGTCAGGATGGACTCGGACAAACGGCTCAGTCAATTTGGTACCGTACAACGGAAGGATCCCTTCTTCCAAAATGGATAGAAAGATGTTATTGGTAGTGGGCAATGAACGGGTAAACTCATCGTAAACCAGCGTGTATCCATTCTTCACTGCCTCTAGCAATCGTCCATCCCTCCACGTCTCCGTCACATTTTCATCGCGCTTATAGACCGACCGTATATAATTGTCGACTACCTTCTTGCTCGTATAACCTGTAAAGTCTCCTATCAGGTCTTTGTTGTTCAGCTCATGGTTGCCGTGTATGAGCATGACAGGTTTTTTTCTTCTTTTGGCAAGTGCCAGTGCAAGAGTTGTCTTTCCGGCTCCGGATGGTCCTGTAAAATGGATGGGATATCCGGCTTTCATATACTGAAACGAACGGGAAAGCAGTTCTTCCGTCTTTTCGTCGCGAATGATTGTCCGTGAATTCTTGTCGATTTTATCCTTTAAGACCGTCACTCTGTTTCCTCCTACTTCCAAGACTTACACTTCCATATTGATGGAGCTTCTATAGCGGATATCCCGTCTTTTATAGGATGTGATTTCCTTCTCCTCATTGAGATGGACATCATAAACGCCAAGCATTTCATCCTTTGCATACTTTTTCATATATTCCTTTTCCTCAATGACTTCCACCGTCAACTTCCAACCATTATCATCACTTGCTTCTATGGAAGTAATTTTATGGACCGGGGCTACGAATTCATTGAAAAATTCTGTCACATTTCCGATAATCTGTTTGATTTCCATAGCAGCCTCCTGTTAAAATCTGGAACACTAGGGTTAACTTAACCCTAGTGACACCAACTGATTTCTAGATACTAAATCGCGCATTACCTTCATTCGACTGGAGGGCAAGACCATCTTCTTCAATACCGTCTCGTAGCAATCCGACCGCCTCTGCATATCGTAGCCATGTATCCACACTGGCAATGACTACTCTTGCTTCAACTGTCAAAATTTCAATCCCGACTACTGATACTCTGACAAATGCATCAATTACAATCCCTTTGTCCAGAATTCTGTCAATTACCTCCGCTAAACTTGAACTGTCTGTACTTTTTTGAAGTGCCATTATTGCATTCTCCTTTCGTTATTCCTTTTAAGAACCAATGGTCCGGATGTCCTTCATAGTTTTGATCTTGGTGGCTCCCTTAATGTCCTTGGACGTCTTGATCGAGCCGATTCCTTTAATGTCTGAGACACCCTTCACTTTTCGTTTATCATCACTTTTATTTCCCGAGGAGACTTTCTTCTGAAGTTCTTCCCCGGCCTCGACCACTTTCCCAAGCTTATCCCGGGCAGAAAGCAGTAAATCCTGGGTTTTTTCTTTCGCTTCCTCTGCATTGCCTTCAACTTTATCGGCGAACTTTTCCTTGGCGTTCTCCAGGTTTTCAGTTAATTGATGTCCCTTGTCCTGGACATGCTCGACAATTTTCTCCTTGGCTTTGTCGGCTACAACTTCTTTTACTTTGTCTTTAATCGGTTCTGGTGTGTGTTCAATCACCGTCTTGGCGACTTTCCCTGCTGTTTTTGTCAGTTGCTTGTCCATACACTAACCCCCTTTGGGTTAAAGACTTGGCATTTACTTGGCCGCCACGAGATTATTCAGCATGCTTTCAATTTTTTCGAGGCGCTCGTTTAACTGTTTGTTCTCTTCTTTTATTTCGTTATAGCTTTGCTGGTTTTCCGTGTTTGGAACACCGTCATCACTCTTCTTCGGAGACAGAAGCCCTTGTTCGATTTTGCTCATGTATCCTGAAGCAAGATGCTTGATGCTGTTTTGCGCTTGCCCAGCCAGAAGCCCCTGGGCCGTTTTTCTGAATTCCTCGCTTGCCACTTTCATTAATTCAGATTCACCTAATTTTTTCATGGTCTTCTTGCTCGTATCCGGATTGGCAAGCAAACCGATCCCTGCTCCAACCACACCGCCGATCAGGGCAAAGTTCATAGAATAATTGCGGCTTTTCTTCTTCTCTTGTGCTGGCTGATTATTTTCTGTTTGCTTTTGTTCTTCTTGTTCCACCGCTTCATGATTTTCATTGGATTTTTGGTTATTCATTTTCTGTCCATCCTTTCTTAATAACTGAATTGCTCATTTTGATTTCTTCTGATTAGGCCATGATCTTGGACTTCATCTCGCAATAGACCAACAGCCTCCGCATATCGAAGCCATGTATCCACACTGGCGATTACCACCCGGGCTTCCACTGTAAGAATTTCAATTCCAACTAGAGAGACCCTTACAAAGGCATCAATCACAATTCCCTTGTCTAGTATTCTGTCAATCACCTCAGCTAGACTTGAGCTATCTGTACTTTTTTGAACAGTCAAATCGCTCCCTCCTCTCCATTTTTTCACTTGGCTGGAGTTGCATTTTAAATTCTGTAACCGGCTATGCTATATGTATACCTGCGCTAAACCCAAATAAACGAGGGAAATGTAACCAATAAACCCAATTAGCACAATTCCTGTCCTATGAAATATTTAAAGGTGATGAGGACAGGGTTAAAACAAAAATGAGAAAACATGGATATCCATGTTTTCTCATTTTTGTATATAAAAACTCACTAAAAGATTAAGAAATAAACAAGTGACTTTGGATTTACTTGAAAAAGAAGACGATACAAAATATCAAAAGAAGTATGAAGCTGATTGGAATAATGCTTTATTTGTGTAATGAATAACCTAGGGCTAGCGGTGGAATCGGCGGATAAATTCTGTTAGTAATTAAGAAACCCCAGAACACTTATGTTCTGGGGTTTAGATTATTTAGATCTGGCAGGGAAATATCGACTTTTTAATTTAGTTGAAGTTAGCTCTAAAATAATCGCCAATACAAGAATCATATAGGTAATCATGCCAACTTCACGCATATCAAAGTAGAATCCAGATGCCATGAAGAGTTCAAAACCAATACCACCTGCACCAGCTGCAGCTCCCATCGCTACCGCTACCGAAAAGTTGATTTCAAAACGTAAAAATGTCCAGGACATCAAATAAGTCAACGTTGAAGGTAAAACTGCGTGAGTAACAATATGCCACCAGTCAGCACCTGTTGCAGTTAGTGCTTCCAATATTCCTTTATCTACTTCTTCAAAAGCCTCTGAGAAAGCTTTTACTAAATAAGCAACTGAGTGAAACAGCATTCCAAGAATAGCTGCCTCACTACCTAATCCCGCAGCAATAGCAAAGATCAATACCCATAATACAGTTGGTACTGCACGTATTATCGCTACCATCACTCGAATGGTATTAGATAGCCATTTACTGGATAGATTGGTTGCTGCCATCAATGCTAAAAAGAATGCAATAACCGCTCCTAAAATGGTTGAGAGGAATGCCAATCCAAGCGTGATACCTACTTGGTAAATAGCTTCTCCCCAGGTGAAATGAGTTAAAGCAGGTTCTAAAAACATCGCTTTAAGGTTATACAATGTTTCTGGAATGGCTTTCGTTAAGTCTAAGCCTGCATAGTTAAAAAACATAAACGCTAGAATTGTTAGAGCAGTAAGAATAATGATGGTCCATTTCATTACTCGCTCTACTTTGTTACCAGACTTAATCGAAATTTTGCCATCTGCTTTTCTTTTAATAAATGTTGTGGTTGTTATTACTTCCATTATAGAATCACCTTCCGTATATGATTTGAAATTAACTCAATTGCAATAACGGATAAGACGATGCTAAGAGTAACTAGTGCAACGGCATTATAGTTAAGGGTTTTATAATAGAGGTCGAACGTATATCCAATACCTGTACCCGTTAAAATACCAACAAGTGTGGCATTTCGGATGTTCGTCTCGATCATAAATAAAATCCAACTGATCATTTGGGGCAAACACTGAGGGATAACTGCTTTATAAATGATTTGAAAGTATGTAGCACCGGTTGCCTTTAAAGCTTCTACTGCACTATGACTTGCTTCATCAATGGATTCTATAAATGCTCTTGTTAAAAATCCAACTGATCCCACGAAAAGCGCTAAGTACCCTGTCACGGAATTTTGTCCAAAGGAAAGTAATAAGATTAAAGCCCACGCTACAACAGGTATATTTCGAGAAACAGATGCTACGAATCGAGCGAATGCACCAAGTACTGAGCTTGTTCCAGTTGTTTTAGACCCCATTAATCCTAAAAAGAATGAAATTACTGTCGCTGTAGTTGTAGCAGCAATAGACATTAGGATTGTCTCCACTAATTTTTCTAAAATCTTTGGTAGTCTTTCAAGCGTTTCTTGAGTGACAAACAAATTGGCGAAGATCCAAGTAACAGCATCCGGTAAGGTTGCTATTCCATGAATGATGTTAAAGTTTGTTATGTCAGCTGATAGGTACGTCAGGACGAATATCAAAGCTACAAAAATTATCGTCTGCCATTTTCTCTGGTTTCTTATTACTTTTTCATTCACTTTGATTTCCCCTTACACAGTAACTAACTGTCTTTTCTCTACAGTTGTTGTGGTTGTTCCATATATTAAGTCGGTACTGTCCGTTGTAAGTCTATAACTAGGTCCATCAAATACGATGCTACCTTTACTTAAACCAATGATTCGATCTGAGTAATCACGTGCAACTTGCACCTGGTGTAAATTTACGATGCATGTAATATTAAGCTCCATCGTAATTGATTTTAGATAATCCATGATTACTTTAGAAGCGTTTGGATCGAGCGAAGCGATTGGTTCATCACATAGAACAATCTTCGGTTCTTGAATTAGTGAGCGTGCGATTCCTACTCGTTGTTGCTGACCGCCACTTAATTGATCACATCGTTTATAGGCGTGTTCAGCTATCCCCAACTTTTCTAGGAGAAAAAAAGCATGCTCTTTCTCTGCTTCTGAAAACTTTCCAAATACACCTTGAAACGTCGTTTTGTATCCGAGTCTCCCGTGTAAAACGTTCTCAATAACAGATAAACGAGGTACTAAATTATAATGTTGAAAGATCATACCTATGTTCGTTCGCATCTTACGCAATTCTTTTTTGTTTAAACTTCCTACGTCTTGACCATCAAAAATGACATTACCTTCGTCGATTTCTACCATACGATTAATGCAACGTAGTAACGTAGATTTCCCTGCTCCTGATGGACCGATAACGGAAACAAACTCTCCTGAACCTACTTCAAAACTAACATCCTTTAAAACTTTCGTTTCAGTGTTATATGATTTTCCTAATTTATCGACTTTAAGTAAGGGCATTTATATGACTCCTCTTTAGGTTATTTAAATAATAAGAGCATGCACGACTTTGTATGCATACTCTTATTTTAATTTCATTCACAATGTTATTTTGAAAGTTCGCGAATCGGATTGAACCATTCATCTTCCACATCTGCAAATCTCTCATTTTCTGTTTTGAAGAATAATCCTGGTTCACCTGAATCTTTTGGAACAAAGATTTTTTCATTATTTGCAATTTCATCTGAAGTGAATAATTCTTTCAATTTGTCGTAATCCTCTTGTCCAAGAGCTTCTAAGTTCGCTGCAAATGGTGCGTTTAATACTGGAGTAACTGACATCAAAGTAAATTCTTTTCCAGGCACTGTGTTAAAAGGCTCTGCAGCGTCTTCTTTTACTTTATAAACCGAACCTACTTCATTTGGTTCACCTTCGGCTACATCCACATAATTCCCAACGCAAGTATCACAGAATGCTGCAACTTCTGAATTGCCACTTAATAGATTTACAGCTGAACCTTGGTGAGAGTTACCAAACAATACTTGAGAAAATAGAGGTCCGCCTTCCATTAAATCTTCTGGAACTAAATCTTCAAATCCTGATTTTTCTGCATAGTGAGCAATAATAGATGAAGATGGAACCACGAATCCTGATGTTGAACTATTTGAAACAAATGACATACTTTTTTGTTCTAATGTATCTAATGAAAATTCACCGTCAACTTTGAATTTATCTTGGTCATCAACATTTACAGCTAACCAGCTGTGATACAATGCATCGTCTAAAGTCCCAGATTTACCAGTTGGTACAACTAGTGGTTGAATAGCATCGTTTCCATTTTTAGCTTCGATATAACCTTGCGCTCCCATGAAAGCAAGATCTGCATTATTATTTATTAATGTTTCAATAGCGATTGCATAGTCAGTAGTTAATTGGTGTTCTACTGTTTTACCAGTAGCTTCTTCGATTACTCGACCAATTTCATCACGTGAAGATTTCATATCTGTACCAGATTCATTTGGGTACCAAGCGATCTTTATAACGTCATCCACCTTTGCATCCTCCGCGCCAGCAGTTCCTTCTGAGCAAGCTGATAAGAATAGAGCAACTACTAATAACAGACTGATGATAAACCAATTTTTCTTCATCAATAATTCTCCTTTTCGCTAAATAAAATGGCATTCGATGTATTAATCAAGTCGTACGTTTCTATTGAAACATAAATTTTTTACCAATTGTGTAAATTTACAGTATCTTCAACAACTATTAACCTTCTTTACAACTTCTCAAAATAAGGGCTGATAATCTCTCCAATTTCAACTGTTGCTCCGTAAGAGCCGTGAAAGTCTGAACCGCCTGTCATTATCAAACTATATTTTTCAGCCAAAGCTTCTACCTTTAGATGATCTTCCACTGTGTGATCTAGATGGTTTCGTTCAATTCCACCTAAGCCAACTTCCACAAGCTCTGGAATCAAATCATAGGAGTCCAACTGCCCAGGGTGCGCCACTACTGCTATTCCTCCATCTGCTACAATTGCCTGCACAGCATCAAATACATCGATATATTCGATATCACCAGAGGCAACACCAGTACTTTTAAAGAGGCTTTTATATAGTTGCTTATACTCTGGAGATATATAGGCTGCATCTGTTAGATTGCTCATAATATGTTGTTTGTAAATTGTCTCGGATGGCTCAGCAGAACGCTTAATCGCCTCAACATCCAGCTCAAAGCCCACTGATTTTATTTGTTCTATTTGCCAAAGAGAATGTTCCTGACGTCTTTTTAACAATGGGTCACAAATAGTTTGAATATGCGTTGCACTAGGATGATAGTTATATCCAAGCACATGGACTTTACGATTTCTTTTATAGTCGAATGCTGAGATTTCAATACCAGGTATAACTATTACTCCGTATTTTTTTCCTAGCTCCAGTACTTCCGGAAGACCTTTGACGGTATCATGATCAACAAAACTAAGATGTGTAACAGCACGTAGACTTGCCTGCTTCATTACAGTTTCTGCATACTCTGATCCGTCTGAGTATCTACTGTGAACATGTAAATCAGCTTTCATTGCCCACTGTCTCTTTCACAACCGTCATTTCTCGTGTTTGCATATCGTAAACCTTGTCACAAAGTCCTTCCATAAATTCAATATCATGAAAGATTCCAACTAAAGTAGTTCCTCGGTTTTTTAATTTCTCAATCATTTCGCGAACCTTTACTTTTGATTGTTGGTCTAGGCTTGCAGTTGGCTCGTCTAGTAATAACAATCGTGGGTTTTTCACGGTTGCCATCGCTATGTTTAATCTCAATTTTTCTCCACCGGAAAATGTATTGGGGTAGCTATCCCATAATTTTGGATCCATTTCAAAATGTGTTAATGCTTTTTCTGCCTCTACAAGTGCAATTTCTTCTGTTTCACCCATTTCAAGCAATGCATTAATAACAAGCTGGCGACAAGTCGTTCTCGGCATGACATTTAAAAATTGTGACACATAGCCAATCTCATATTTGCGTAAATACAACATTTCTCTTTCTGATATATTAGCTAAATCAACTAGTCCAAAGCGCTCGGAGTTATAAAAAATATTGCCGGAATCAGGTAAATAAGAGCGGTAAATACTCTTTAATATCGTCGATTTACCACTACCACTTTTCCCTATAATGCCAATGAATTCTCCTGCATCCAATGAGAAATTAATGTGCTCAATTGCTGGAATCGTTTTGCCCAAGTGATGAATGGTGAATCGTTTACCAAACTCTTTGACATCTAACATCTTCATCTCACTACCTCCTCGTTTGATTATTTGATCCGGTAATGCGTTGTTGTTATCAAAGCTCCGTTTACCATTGTTGTAGTCAGCATCGGATACCCGTCTTCCATTCTTTCAATCACTAGAATGTCTGCTTTCTTTCCAACCTTAATCGATCCTATTTCATCATCCATTTTTACCGCCTTAGCAGGATTTAACGAGACCATCATAAACATCTTGTGTAAATCATTGCCATGCTTTTCATGCAAGTCAAAGATGGCATGGAGTAGTGCAGCTGGATAGTAATCACTGCATAGAATATCTACACATTCATTCGCAATAGCTTCTGCTGCCGAAAGATTTCCGGAGTGCGAACCCCCTAACAGTACATTGGGTGCCCCTGCGATTGTATGTAAACCCATTTCCTTTGCTTTTTTTGCCACTTCAAGCGTTATAGGAAATTCACTGATTGTTGTTCCAAAAGATTTTACTAGCTCAAGCTTTTGAATTTCGTCGTCGTCATGCGAAGCGACAGCAATCCCTCTTGATATAGCGAGTTCCACCACTTCTTTTATTTTCTCAATTGTTAAAAACTCAGTACTTTGTCTTTCCGCAATTAATACATTTACATCGTCATCGGAAATATTGCGGTATCCTTTTAACGTTTCACGATACACTTCTAGATTGCGGTATTGTCCTTGTCCTGGTGTGTGATCCATAAATGACAACAAATGCACCTTGCCATTTTCGATATTTTGAACAAGGCTATCAATCTCATCGACATTGTCTATTTCAAAACGAGCATGTAACCGGTGACGGATTAAATGTAGCTCGTTATGTGTAGCGTCAATTGCATCGACCATACGTTGAATATTTTTCGGATTGCGCATTGGTTTATGGGTAAAAACGTCTTCACGGTAAAAGGAAAGTGAATGAAACATCGTTGTAATTCCATGACTAATCAATATTTTCTCTGCTTCTCTTAAACTAATATTAAAATCCATCATACTAGTAGGTCTTGGCGATGCTATTGTTTCAATATAATCGGAATGAATATCAATAAATCCAGGGGATATGTATCCTCCTCTTGCATCGATTAGCTGTGCATCTGAATAATTTACCACCGATTCTTGAGGGATAATCGCTTGAATGACTTCTCCCTGCACGACAACCGCATATCCATCGATTATTGCTTCTTCTGTAATGATTTTCCCATTATGAATAATGTACAAAGTCACCGCTCCTCTTATAATAATGAGTAAACTAATTGCTGCGTGTACTCATGTTGTGGGTCTTCAAGTACTTGATCGGTCAAGCCTTGTTCAATAATTTTTCCATTTAACAGAACAATAGTGCGGTCTGCTAGCATCCGTATAACGGCTAGATCATGCGATACGACAATCATGCTAATTCCCAAATCTCTTTGTATTTTCTTGATTAAATCCAGTACATTTGCCTGTACGGATAAATCTAATCCAGTAGTGACTTCATCTAAAAAAAGAATAGGTGGGTTGTTGGACAATGCCTTTGCTATTTGAACTCTTTGTTGCATCCCACCTGAAAAGTTTCGTGGTTCTTCTTTCATTCGATGCAAAGGTATATGCACGCTTTCCAACAGCTTTTTACTCGTTGATTCCATAACTGCTACGTTGCGATTGCCTGCTGCTATTAATTTCTCTGCGATATTACCGACAGAAGAAAAGTTCATTTTTAAGCCATGAACTGGGTTTTGGTATACCATGCCATATACATGATTTCGGATTGAACGTTTTTGTTGGGAGGATAGTTCAAAAACGTTTTGCCTAGCTAATATAGAATTATTAATATACGCTTCTCCTGAAGTGACATCTGCATCAAAGTATAAGCATTGCATCATCGTTGATTTACCACTTCCACTTTCGCCGACAATCCCTAATATTTCTCCTGGAAATAAATCAAATGAAATATCTTGGCAAGCATACACTGTCCCACAATGTTTACAGAAATTTTTCTCTAGCTCTCTAGTTCCAAGTTCTCTACACTTGTAACACCCTGTTCCAAATTGCTTTCGTAAATTTCTAACCTCTAATATCGGTTCCTCATGCATAGCTTGTTTGCACCTCAGCTTTCTCCTTCTGATTCAACTGGTCCATGCAGTAGCTTGTATCGTTACATTGATATACGGTTTTCCCAGTTTGTTGATCTATCAATTCATCCAAAAAGATACCTGCTGAACCACATAAGTGACATTGCTGACCTTCAAACGATTCGACTGTAAATGGATAATCCTCAAAAGCAAGAGACTTCACATTGGTATAAGGGGGAACAGCATAAATTTTCTTTTCCCGTCCTGCCCCAAGCAGGATTAGCGCTTCTGAATGATGCATTTTTGGGTTATCAAATCTAGGAATAGGACTTGGTGCCATTACATATCGACCATTTACGTAAACTGGATGGTCTGCTGCAGTAGCCGTTTTTCCGTATTTCATGATTTGTTCGAATAACATTAGCCATGCACCACTATAATCGTCTTCAGCATGCATTCTTTTTGTTCTATATTCTTTTGCCTCCACCGCTCGAAGTGGTTCAGGCATAGGTACTTGTAAGACGAGAATTTGATCTTTTGTTAAAGGAACCTCTGGTATGCGATGTCTTGATTGAATGAGAGATGCTTCTGTAGTTCTCTCTGTAATATCAACGCCAGTCGTTTCATGAACAAGTTTTTTTATACTGACAGCATTTACAGATTCGTCTGCACCTTGATCAATTACCTTCAGCACATCAGATTGACCAATGATCGATAGGGTGATTTGCAATCCACCTGTTCCCCAACCACGAGCGATTGGCATTTCTCTCGAAGCAAAAGGCACTTGATACCCTGGAATTGCTACTGCCTTCATAATTGCACGACGAATTTCCTTCTTAGATCCTTCATCGAAAAATGCAAAATGTGTGTTAGCTTTCAACCTTCTGCACCCCTTTCTTCACTTGGCGAATACTATCCAATTTAGATTGGAACGTAACATAATGAGGTAACTTCAAGTGAGAAATAAATCCTGTAGACTCGACAGAATCTATATGCAATAACACAAATTCTTCATCATGTGACGGAAAATTAGATTCGGGATGCTCCAAACACTGATCTAAAATGCTCATAGCGATGGCTTTTGTTTCGTTTTGCCCATAGCAAATGCCATAGCCAATCTCTAACTCTAGTTCATATTCGTTGTTCTCATTTTTCACATTTGTTGGCACGAATGACTCCACTTCGGTTACTCTAATTTCTCCGATATAAAACTCATCTTCAGCACTGTGTTCCATTTCGTTTGGATGCTGCACATAAATAGGAAGTGATCCTACACGTACTTCCCCGACCGTCGGATGTACCTGCCCATATCCTCGCAATGAAGCATATCCAAGAGATGTGACCGCACCCGTTTGTCCACGTGTGAGAACTTGGAGCCTTTCACTGCGCGAAGTTGGAAATTGTAAACTTTGCTTTGTAATATCAATAGGAGGGGTATTATCTGCCTCATGTGTTTCAAAAAGTCCTTCTTCACGTAAGTAATCCACTACTTTAGGAAAATACTTTACTTCATCGAAGGCTTCTATTTGTTTTAATTGATCGTGATAATGTTGTAGCCACTGCAAGTTTTCTTCCTGGCTTTCTTCTAATAAATTTAAATCGAGCAAACGATGTGTGTAGTCATAAGTTGCCCCTAATAATTGTCCACCTGGGATATCTTTAAAACTTGCCGAAATTCGGCGCTCAACAAGCATCGTTTCTGGTTCAACAGTTTGACTATAATAAGGACGTGGTAAAGTGGATCGGTGAGCACGCATGAGAAAAACCGCTTCTTCCATACTTCCCTCCGCCTGCTTTATCGCTAATGCAGCTAAGTATGGTGAATACAAACTGCTTTCTGACATTACCTGATCAACCATTCCACGCATCGTTGACATGATCGTGTTAATTTCTATAATTTCTTGGCCTTTTAACCTTTCATATTTCAATCGGTCAATAGATGCCTCAATCGCCTGTGTGCCTCCCTTTACTGGAACGTAACCCATTAGCTCACCTCCATGTTACTAATTGTAGTTGTTCTAGGAATGCAGACTACTTGTGCATATTCATCTGTGAAAATCAAATCTATTCCCAGCGGATATTCCTTCGTTTTTTCATTTCTAGCCTGCCACAAAGATTGATCAAATCGTGTTTGCACTTGGGACGTATGTTCAATCCCTGGACCTGCTAACACCCATGGCCCTTTGTCGGAAAGTGGAGTACTTTCAATAATCCATGTGGAAGACAACTGTGGATCAATAAGTGTGCCATTCTTACATTGTTGCATTGCTCTTTGGATTGCTGTATCTGTATCTTCGCGTAGCACAATGACAAAGTCCGCTTCGTTAATAGGTGCGTATCGTGAGGATGTATATTCTGAAATTTTTTCGGTTAAATCTTTTTGCTCTTCGGAAAGGATATGAAAAGTAGACTCTGCATCTAAAAATGTCATGGCACTTAAAATAGTTGCATTGTAACAAGGGAGATTATAATCCACTCGTTCTGCGATTTCAGAAAGTGACGAAATGGTGCCTGGTCTCGACATACTGTGCAATATTTTTTTGTAAACTTGTTGCAAATCATGTACTTGATCAATTGCCATATTATCCTCCTATTGGTTATATTAAATTTCCATCGTCTCAAAGCTAACTTTCGTCTCGAATAGTTCAGCTTGCCTTTTTGCACGTTCTATATTAATTTGTTTTTCTGCTTCTATAAGTACTGTTTCCCACGCTATCGTTTCTGGTAACTGTGCTTTATATGCTGCATCGATAATCGCTAAATGTCGTGCAAGTTCGTCTTTCATACCTACAACAATTCCGATACCGATGCGTTTATTAATCTCCACTTTTGCTTCTGTTATAAGGACTTCTCCTATATAAAATAGGGAGTTTTTAGCCGTTTCTCGCATTTTGATCATAGTCAACCCATATTGAGGTGACAGAATCTCTCGGCATTCATATATGTCCATAATGGATTCTGCAAACTTTTGCGCCAACTGGGCATCACCTTCGATGAGAATCTCGGTTCTTCTTCTTCTTTTCATAGGGATGAATCCTCCTTTGCAACTTCATCTTAACTTGTCGCCAAGTGCTTGTGTTTTAAGGCTCCGTAAAGCTTTTGTAAATGTCCTTAACAATTGGTTGGGAAAAGCGGAAATTTCTATGTTTCCTCTAGGGGGGAAGAAGCTGAATTCTAGATATAAAAAGGACAGGTGCTAGACCTGTCCGGGTAGAAATTTATTAAATCTGAGTATTGGTTGCTATTACTTTGGATTTAGTTGCTTTTAAGCTGTATTTGGTTGCTTTCGTCAGAGATTTGGTCTCGTTTAGGATTATTTATCTAAATTATTATACGAATTATTTAAAACTTTATTTAGTGTGGACTCAATTCCTCGACAATTGGAAAATCGATTTGTACGAGAAAGAGCTTATCTTGGCGAGTGTTCTCGGAATCTGGGAAACCTCAGATAAGTTAAGACTAAGAAACTTCCCATTCTAAGTGCCATAACTATGTTATTTCATAGGAAAAAAATCACATAAAGATGAGCTAGGAAAATGTACCTCCAATGGTGTACTTACCCTAACTGCCGTTTAAATTCTTTACAGGCGATGAAGTAAGCTATGACCATAATTCCAACGCACCAGGAAAGAGCGACCCAGATACCGTTGCCAACAGACCCTTCATACAAGAGGGCACGAATAGCATTTACGATTGAAGTCACGGGCTGGTTCTCAGCGAAAACACGAACAATTTTAGGCATGGTTTCAGTGGGGACAAATGCAGAACTGATAAACGGTAGGAAAATCAGCGGGTACGAGTAGGCTGTCGCCCCTTCCATAGACCCCGCTCTCAATCCGGGAATAACCGCAAGCCATGTCAGCGCGAGCGTAAACAGAACGAGTATCCAAGCTACCGCGAGCCAATCCAGGATATCAGCACTAGAACGGAAGCCCATCAATAGTGCAACGACGATAACCACCACAACAGTAAGCGCATTGGAAACAAGCGAGGTCAACACGTGAGCCCACAATATCGACGAGCGCTTGATGGGCATGGTAATGAAACGCGCCATCAGCCCACTCTTTACATCATTAAATAACCGCAAGGAAGTATAAGCGACACCGGATGCGATAGTGATCAGCAAGATTCCCGGCAATAAATAATTTACGTAGTTGTCCGTGCCTGTCTGTATAGCTCCGCCAAATACATAGACAAACAGAAGCATCATCATAATCGGTGTAATCGCCACCGTGATAATCGTATCCGGGCTACGCATGATATTGCGCATTAAACGCCCTAGTAATACCCCTGTTTTATTTTTCATTTATATTTCCTCCTTTTTTGCCGATGATCGCGAGGAAAATTTCCTCCAAAATCGGCTGCTTCTCGATGTATTCCACTTTCACTGGCGGGAACATCTCCTTGAGCTCAGCAAGGGTACCGGTCGTGATGATTTTTCCGTCATGTAGGATGGCAATTCGGTCCGCCAGTTTTTCGGCTTCCTCTAGGTACTGTGTCGTCAGCAATATGGTCGTACCTCCGCCGGCAAGCTCCTTGACGGTATCCCAGACCTCAATCCGGGCTTCAGGGTCAAGCCCTATCGTCGGTTCATCGAGAAAAATGACCGTTGGTGTCCCGATCAGGCACATGGCGATGTCAAGCCGACGCTTCATCCCGCCGGAATACTTATCTGCCCGGCTGTTGGCAGCATCGGTCAGACTGAATCTTGCAAGCAGATTGTCGACGACTCGAGCGGGATTGGAAACTCCTCGCAATTTGGCAATCATCATCAGGTTTTCCCGACCGGTGAGCATGCCATCTAAAGCCGCGAACTGTCCTGTAAGGCTGATGCTCTGGCGAACATGATCCGGTTGACGCTGGACGTCATAGCCGGAAATACCGACTTCGCCGCCATCATGCTTCATAAGCGTCGAGAGGATGTTAACCGTCGTCGTCTTGCCTGCTCCATTTGAACCCAGCAGTGCAAAGATTTCACCTCGCCTCACCTCAAAATCCACCCCCTTTAAGACTTCCTTATCTTTAAAGGATTTTTTTAACCCTTTTACAGAAATCGCTGCATTACTCATACTTTTCTCCTCCTTATAAAAAGCGCATCAAGGCGCTAGATTGGCTATACTACACTACTCTGTCTGACTGATATTCTGTATTACTTACTACCAAGTTAAAAAAATAACTGAATAGTTAAGGTGACACATTACATTTGTAACCAGCTATTCAGTATGAATTATCTATTGAATTTACTTTATTCCCAATCGCATCATGATACCCTGATTCAAATCTTCACGATAATTGTAGACATAGGTTATAACGGTAGCCACTAGTTCGGCGGAAAGGAAGCCAAGTCGTCCCCAGTGAAGGTTTGCGTGGTTAGTGTCGATGCTAGGCGCAACTCCACTTGGAATTCACTGTTAGCCACGACCAATCGTATCGTTCAACTTCTTGCGATATTTGTCCTTCCAAGTTTGCTCATCCTTCACCAAGTCGTCGCAGAAAGCAGACACGTCCTCGCCCATAAGGTCAGTAACTTTCTTGCCTTCCGCTGCACCTTCCTCGAAGAGGTCGAGAATTCCGCCAAAGATACGGCTGATGTCCTTCCAATCGGAGGGACCACCAGTGGTCCACATATATTTTTGGATAGCTTTGTAAGCGTTGCTGTACTCACTTGGAAGTGTCTTCGCACGCGCCTCCATCGCCTTCCATTCCCGCTTGTCATCCAGACTTCCGATAATTTTTTCAAAAATACTCATATTACTTCTCCTTTTGATTTTATTTTTGTTTTGAGATCGTTAATTTTGCTTGAGACGAATTCCCATTTGTTCCAAAAAATCTCGAGTTGTTCTTGACCTGCTGAGTTGAGTGTGTAAAATTTTCTTGGCGGTCCCATAGTGGATGGCTTTTTTTCGGTGTCTACCAGATTGTTTTTCTCAAGCCGCATGGTAATCGTATAAACTGTGCCTTCAACTACATCAGTGAAGCCAAGTTCTCGCAACTGTTGTGTGATTTCATAGCCGTAAGTTTCGCCACGGCTGATGATTTCAAGCACACAACCTTCAAGCACCCCTTTCAGCATTTCTGTAATATTTTCCAATGTTTACCTCCGTATATTACTTATATTTTTTTATTACTCTGTAAAACAGGTATTTAGTGTTACAGATAATCAGCGTTACTTACTACTAGTATATAGTATTACGAAGTAGTACCTTTGTCAATAATACTTTATATAATTGTTTTGGTCATTATAATGTCTATTTGTTCTTCATCACCCATATAAAAAGAGTGGGCTCCAGTCTGAACAACCCCATTTTCTTATAAAAATTAATAGCATTTTCATTTTATCCGATACGCCTAACCAGACTTTCTTTTTATTACTTTCCATCGTAATTTCCATAGCTTTATTCAGCAGATATTTACCATGGCCATTTTTTTGAAATTTTTTCTTTATATAAATCCTCTAGATCTCAAGTGATTCATCACCCGTTTTTTCAGACTGAGCATCATTGGTATTGACCTTTAAGTATCCAGCTACTTCATTACTAAAATAAACAAAAAAGAATTGAGAAAAAAATGAATAATTCTTTTTCTAATTGTTTTAGGTTATATACCCTTTCCAAATAGGTATTCATATTTTTGGGTGAATTCTGATGCTTATAATCCATCTTTGATAGCATAGTTCCAATAATAATTATTTTAAGATAACTCAACCTTTTCCTTTAACATAGCCAAACACAAAAAGGTAAGTACCATTCTGTACTCACCTTTTCATTCCATCGTGATGTCATATTTAAACTTGTCGCTTCGATAAAGTATTTTTGTGTGTTCTAATACTTTATTGGAGGCAACGTCAATACAATCACTCTCCACAACAATAAGTGGCACCATGCTTTTGCATGACAGTAACTTTTGTTCATTAGAAGTAGGAAATGTAATACTCAACAAGCTTTTTTTACTTGTAAATTCCTTATAACCTAGGTTTCTATAATAGGCAAACATCGACTCGATATTAGGCCCATCTTCCGCAATCCTCGGAAACATTGTTTCACTTACAAAGGAAGAATGAATAGCAATCGGCTCTTCATTGATATAGCGGATTCTTGCCACCTTAAAGACACTTTCTTCTTTGTTTAAATTCAAGATCTTATAAATTTGCTCATTATAATCAATCTTTTCGCAAACAAAGTTTTCAGTCTTTAATTCATAACCTGCCTGCTTCATCTTATCTGTAAAACTAGTTTTTCCTGTAAGATGCAATTGAATTTGCATGGCTTCTTCTTTTAAATATCTTCCTTTTCCTTGCTTGGAATATATGTAACCTCGTTCTTCTAACTTCGTCAATGCATTTCTTACCGTCATTCTTGGTACTTTATACTTCGTTGCAAGTTCATTTTCTGAAGGGAGCTTTTCCCCATGTTCCATTGACCTTGAAACAATCCGATACATAATATCATCAATAATTTGAGTTTCCATATCTGTTGATATATGAATCATCTCCTATGAATTTTTCTGTTTTTATTAATTGTACTATATCAATTGGAAATTGCTAAACAGAAAAAAAACCAAGAACTAAAATCCGTTCTGGTCTTATTAAATAGCTTATATAGTTTTATATACACCTTCGACATTTGTTGTACTAACTCGGAATAAGAAACAAATTCCATAAAAAATTTATATAATTATAGGTAGACCCCAAAATAAAATGAAAGTAAAAGAAATGCCGTCATCGCGCAACCTGCCATAATCCCTTTTCCCTTGTGTGCAGATCCTTCTTTTTGCAGGGCATAGCTAAAGTAAAAGAAACAACCGACTGCAAGTAATAATGCCTCGAGCAGAATACTTCCGGGAACCATTTCCCATAGACCTAATCCTAAGAGAGGAAGATTACCAATATTACCTGGTAGAAATGGCATATCAGGGCGGTGAACTATAAAATCAAGAATCCAGTGGCTAAATACGACGAGTCCTGTGATAATCCCAGATTTCCTACCCCAAAATCTTTTAGCTAGCAATGCTGCTAAAACGGATAGGATAATTGAGCCTACTAAAGAGTGCGTGTAGAATGCATAGATCATAGCATTGCCATATCCACCTTTTCCAATGGATTCTATGTTCTCTAAACCTACCAAATTAAATGGAATAAACACAATATCAAGCAATTGTGTGCTGACGATTAGCGACCATAGTGGCGTTTCAGGGGTTTTACTTTTCACTGCAGCGGATATTCCGAAATGTCCTGCAAACATAGCTAACAACCTCCTGTATACATCAAAATCATACCTATCACTACTACTACTCCATATATAACCGCAAGCTTACTGTTTCCAGAGAAATATAGGGAGGCAGTTGCTAAAGCAAATATAATTAGCTGTAAAATAATTCGCACTGGAATAATTACAGGAAAATTGGCTTTAGGGGCAATGAATGCCCCCCAGAAAATAGCAACAAGAAGAGGGGTACCAATTCCAAATAATAATTTTAAAAACCAGCCCTTGTTCAGATGAAAACCCCAATACGAAAATGCGGCTAGCGCACATAATTCCATTAGAAAAAATAAACCATACACAGTATATTGAGCGATTATCATGATAATCTTCCACCTAGCTTTATCTCCATACTGCGAACATAGTCCTCTAACTGATCGGCCGGACGTATCACTGCATTGCCATGGCACACTTCTAGCAATTTTGGTTTTAACTCACTTAAGACAGACGCGCTTTTTACCGCTAGAGCCATATCTGCCGTAAACATTGGCATTGGAGAACGAAGCTTTCCCTTCTTTGAAGTGAAAAGATCCCCTCCTAACAATATTCCATCCTTTTCGTGGTAATAAGCGACGTGACCTGGAGAATGTCCAGGAGTGAAAATAGGTGTAAGTCCACCAATCGATTGCATGTTGCCAGTCTTATCTTCTAAGAGTGGCTGAGTTAATTTTTTCGGTAAGTTCAACTCTAGTTTTTTTCTTTTTGGATATACAATTTCCCCTTCCATATAAGGAATTTCTATTTGATGGGCGTACACTGGCACTTCGTTACTTTTTAAAATCTCCTTCACCGCTCCAACATGGTCCGAATGTCCATGTGTTAATAGAATTCTCTGCAAAGTACCAGCATTTAATTGTTTAATAAATTTCATAATTCCTTTTGCCATCATTGGCATCCCAGCGTCCACTAATGTAACCCCGTCCTCATCCACAACAACCCATACGTGAATCGGAATAATCATCCATGTTTTTAAACTCCAAATATGATCCGAAATCTTTTTTGCTTTCATCATCATTCTCCTTACTTTAATTTTTCTTTAAAACCTAAAATAAGAATATCTACTGCAAGGTCAAACGTCGGTTTAAGTCTTTCGATTAACACTCCAAGCGATTCATGTTGATATGAGTACGTACTCAAAATGCCGTTCAAGCTGTAATAATAAATACGAGCAAAGGCTAGTAGTTGATCATTGTTCGGTAGAGAAAGACTTTTCTGAATGAGCTCTTTCATTATTTCAAAAATTTCTATTCGAAGTTTATTGATCTCTAATTCAGGTTCTTCATCTACCCTAGAAGATTTAGCATTGAAAAAAATATCATACATACTTCGATTTTGTAGGCAAAATTTAATATACTCACGACTAATTTCTTTTAATTTTTCTTCTGAAGATAATGAATTTATTTTCGAAATTTGGTCGAATTTTTTTTGTAATTCTTGTAAAGATGGCATAGAAAGTTGGTGAAGCAATGTTTCCTTATCTTTAAAATAAAGATAAATCGTCGTATGTGAACAACCTGCATTCTTCGCTATTTCTCTTATCGTTACGGCATCATATCCCTTTTCAGCGAATAATTGCCCTGCAGATTTTAAAATCTCTTGTTTTGTATCTTCTGAACGCTGCTCATGTTTGCTTTTCATTTATTCACACCCTCCCATCACTAACCATTGGTTACATTATAACCACTGGTTAGTATGACTGTCAAATATACCCTAGAAACCAAATTTATCTCTAGGGTTTTATATTTCAAGCGTATTGAGTAATTACTTGTTTTAATTTTTCCTGTAGATTCGGTAGATCTCTTGTAGTGATTGTAAGCTTAATGTGACTTTCATCCATTTCTAATGCTTCTGATAGAAATCCTCCAAACCCTCTTGCTTTACGATCTACTTGAATAAGAATATCTGCAGATTGTTCCGTTTGTGAAAGGAACAAGATTTCTAATTCATCTAGTCTTCCTCTATACACGCCGCTAATAGGTACGAATTCAAATTCCTGAACAAACGGAAACTTATTGTGATATCTTCTGGATGCTTGCTCACATTCCGCTTTTCTTAATGTAAATCCAAGTCGTTCTGTTTCGTTTAAAATCTGTGCAGCAAGGCTTGTTGGTCTTACTCCAATGAAATCTTTGTCTTTTGGATCTGCTCCATTTTTAATATCTAGTCCTGTGCCAACCCATACTCTTGTGTTTCCTATAGTAATTGGTGTATCCACTGGCAGCACAAATGAAAATGGAACTACTTTCGTTTCATTTGCTCCAATGGTTAAAGGCTCGTTTACTTTATAGTTGATCACCGAAGCAACATCTGTGTATTTTCTATCATCCGATTCTCGAATATAAATCGTATACACAGTCAAATAAATGGAGTCTATTTGTTGTTCTATATTCCCTCCATAAATTTCAACTACACCTCTCATTGTTTCACCAGCAACATACTCTGACTTTTCAAGTTTCGTATCTACTTTTGCTCCACCAATTCCTACACTTGCAAGGACTTTATTAAAAAATGACATTAAAGAGATCCCCCTTGGTATTTTGTTAGCTAACAATACGATCGAATTAAATAAAAAGTTTCAAATAGTTTTTTTCATAGAAGGATAAAATTAATATTCATTTTGGAATTAAAGATAACATGCTTACTTTTTGTTATTCTTGATTTTCAGCGATATAATTAGAATATTAAATATAAAAAGAAGGAATCTACTTGAGAAATAAAACTTCTGAAACACTCTTCTCTACGCTGTTATTAACCATCAAACAAGCTTTCGCCGTGAATAATAACCCTCTTCCTTGGACCAAAGCTTTTAGTGCCGGTGTTTGTGCAGGTTTGCCTGTATTAATTGGATATCTATTCGGTAATCTTGAATATGGACTTATTGCAGGCCTCGGTGGTTTGACCTATTTGTATGTCTTCAACATACCTTATGCCTTTCGTGCTAAAAAGTTATTCTTTGCATTAGTGGGACTATCTATTGCAATGGGTCTCGGTACTATGTTTGCTCCTTATCCCTATGTGTCTGCATTTGTTGTAGCTATTATTGGTGCTATTGTTACTTTTCTATTTGGCGCTCTCCGAATTACAGGTCCTGCTGCAATCTTCTTCGTATTGACATTTTTGATGGGGACAGGAATGCCTATAGATACGTCTCTTGCCCCACTACGTGCTGGGCTAGTTTTTATAGGTGGTGCTTTTTCTTGGATCATTGGAATGATGGGCTGGATTCAAAATCCGCATGGGCCTGAAAAAATTGCAGTAAAGAAAGTGTATTCCGATCTAGCTACTTTTATCAATTCTTTTGGAACGGAGCATTTTGATGACTCCAAAGAAAAGATTGGAGCTTCGTTGAATTCGGCAGAAGAAATGCTTCTATCTGGTTATATTCCGTGGAGAGTATCGGAGACATTTAAACAACTTGTTTTATTGAAAGAGCAAGCAAATAACATCTTTTTATATATTCTAGAAAACGGAGACAAGCTAGAAAAAATGCTTCCAAAGGAAATTGGAAATACGATTCAATCTATCGCAAATTCTATCGACTATAAAATTCCGAAAGAGATACCTTATCTTAAAATATCTGCTCATCCTTTACATGAAATGGTGAATGAAGCAGTTACTATCATCAATGAGCCTATATCAAGCAACACTCGCAGGGTGAGTATTTCGAAGCCGTCCCTTCGTGTAATACTTGGTGGTGCTTTTGATAAAAACTCTGTCGTGTTTTTATATGCATTGCGTTATGGATTTGTGCTATTGATCGCAGCGCTTATAGCTATTTCCTTTGATTTTAATCGATCATATTGGGTAACTTTATCATGTGCTGCAGTTTTATCAGGTGCAACCATTATGGCGACATTTCACCGTGCCATTCAGCGAACACTTGGTACAATTATCGGGATTCTAACCGCCACTGCTATCCTTTATTTTCAACCAGATGGCTATGTTATTGCCATTGCTATATTTCTGCTTACTTTTTTGACAGAGCTTGCAATTGTATTAAATTATGGGATCGCTGCATTATTTATTACACCGAATGCATTATTGCTTGCAGAAAGCACAACAAAAATACATGATATTTCTTATTTTGCATCTGCTCGTGTCATCGATGTACTAATCGGTTGTGCAATTGGCTTGATTGGCACGCTTATTATAAATCGTAAAAGTGCTGCTAGTATTCTTCCGCATACAATAGCTAAAACCATTCGAAGTCAACAACAGCTTTTACTGACACTATTTTCGAAGGGATCTTCCCTTGTTGAACCTGAACATTCCAGAGAACGCAGTAAAATGCAGACAAATCTCACTAATTTAAAAATTATGTACAATACCGCATTAGGAGAAATCCCTAGAGATAAGGAACGATTGGATTTATATTTCCCGGTAATTCTTTCAGTTGGACAGCTTGGTTATTTATTAGATTCTTCTACCAAATTCAAGGATCGTCCGATATTATCCGATAGTGATCTTTCTCAAATACTGCTCGTGTTTGAAACACTGGCTAAAGCAGCAGAACAGGAAATAGAGTTTTCTAAAAGACAAGTTCCTGAAATAGAAGGATTTAATAAAATAAAAACGGAAGTGAAACACTTGCAGGATACACTTTATGCAAGTGGAGGGAAGGTTCATTAAAAAAGGCAAAAATAATAAAAGGAGTGTCAGGTTTAATATTATCTAGGGTGAAATATTTATAATCAAACTATTAAAAAGGTATTACATTTTAATGATGTAGTACCTTTTTTATTGTAGTTATATGTAAATATCCATGGTATTATATGTAATATTATAATCAAACTATAAGTATAGGAGGATATATATGAGATATGTTCAGGTATCTTCAAAAACATATAGGGATAATACAGGCAGGAGCATAGACTTTCCTACTCTTCTAGTTGAGTATAATAGAGAGACAATGCTTTTTGAACAATTACACAGATATCAAATAAGGAATCGTAGTAAAAGCAGAACTTGGCATAAGAAGTTAGTACAAGCTGTTGGACTATTGCTTGATTATATGGAAGCTAATCAGAAATATTATTCTTCTCCAAAAGAATTCTTTGATACATTTACGGAGTCTGTTTATTCAGGAACAATAAATGAAGAAGGTATAGACCCTTCGGGACTTTATTGGTTACCTAAAAGAGTTGAAACAGCGAATATGCTTTTATCTGCTTTAAATGGGTTATCAGATTGGTTATATGAAGAATATGGAGCTGTTCAATTAAACCCTTGGAGAAAAGCCACAAGATATGAAGAACGACTTAACTGGATGGCACAGATAAACAAAAGTCAGAACTCATTTCTAGGGCATTTAAATGATGTTCATGAAATCTCTGAAACTGCAAAATTAGCTCGCAATGCTGTTAGAAGAAGAAAACCATACTCATCAAAAGGAGATACAAAAGCCTTCCCCGAAAATAAAATACATGATCTCCTATGGGAAGGGTTTAAGAATACAAGAAAGAACTATGAATTAGACCTTGTTGACCGTTATAACTGGCGTGATATTGCCATTACTATACTGATGCATGGCGGTGGACTTAGGCATAGTGAAGTATTTCATTTATGGGTACAGGACGTCTTCCCTGACCATGAAGATCCAAATCTTGCTGTGGTACGAATCTATCATCCAAGTGAAGGAAAAGCCCCGCAGGATTTCAAGAACCCTACTACTGGTAAATATATAACAGACAGAGAAAGCTATCTGCTATTAAAATATGGTTTGCTTCCACGCAATATGTATTCCGCACAGGACAAACGATTTGCAGGGTGGAAAGAGCCAAGACTTGATAACGATGAAGATAAATACATGCATGTTTACTGGTTGTCAAAGGAGTGGGGATACATCTTTATGTATGTATGGAAAATGTATATGGCGAAAAGGTTAAGAGATGGCATTAAGGATACTCACCCATTTGCCTTTGTCTCACATTCGCCTAAAACACTAGGAGAAATGATGCCACTTAGGACTCAGAGGGAGTCTCACGAAAAAGCGGTTGAAAAGATTGGTTTGATAGTCGGAAAGAAAGATGGCACTACTCCACACGGACATAGACACGCATATGGTCAAAGACTTAAAAATGCCAATATACCTGACCGCATCAAACAAATTGCCATGCACCACAAATCTATAGAGTCTCAGAAAGTATACACAGAGCCAACAGTTGCAGATGTTACAGCTTCACTAAATAATGCCACTGCATCTTTGGATAATGGTTGTGAACTTCCAATGCAGGCTGAGATTGATGCATGGATGAATGAAGAAACTAAACAGCTGAACAGATACAGATATAGGAGAAAATAAATGGGAAGAAAAAGTTATGATAATTTTTTTAAGTATAAAATGATTGAAGAACTTTGCAACGGCAAAACATCAATGGATATTCAGCGAGAATATGGTGTTAAAAATAATACTGTTATGAAATGGCTCCGAGATTTTATTAAAAACGAAGCTTTTGGTGATCATGCATTATCGCCAAAAGAAAATCTGAGGCTTAAACAGTTAAAGGAAAAAGCAAGGAAAAGAGAACTTGAGTTAAGGCTTCATGGAACGTCTAGGAGTGAAAACCTCGAATGGCTTTTAGAATATGATTCAGATTTACAGCAATGGAATGAATTTTCCACTGAATGGATAAAAATGATTGTAAGAAACAAAGAACAAGCACTTGTATCTCTATCAAACTTCTTTAAGAAATATGTAATTCCCTATAACATCACTAGGTCTGTGCAGGAGTTCATTTCAATAGAATATGACATACCAGATTTTTACGAGATTATTTATGCAGAAAGAGACTCACAATCCCATGCTTTAGCTGAAGCAAAAAAGATTGTTGAATTTATTGACTGGATTATTGAGGAGAAGTTTTCGGTTGAAGATGATTTAGGAAACAAGCTTACTCCAACAGAATTTGAAAATCCTCTAACAAAATACTTACCAGACTCTGTAAAATCATCGCAACGTAATGAATCAGATAAGAATGTCCTGCCTTATAGATACATTAAAGACCTTCGTAATATACTCTGCCCTCCAAATGCAACCTGCTTTAAAGACTTGAAATTTGCACAAAGTTCAGGCGATGTAAGTAGAGCAGGTGGAGGTGGTGATTGGTTCATTGTTGATAAGTCTGTTATTGATAAAAATGACACAGACTGTGTTTACAGATTCAGAAAAACTTCCAAGTATGAACAGAGAAGAAAAGGACTTTCTGAAGAAGTATATGAGATGTGGTTTCCGGGGACTACTGTGTTGCTTTTGACAAAGCTCCTTCTTCCTTTGAGGACTTATCAGGTCCGTATGCTTGACAGTGGAGAAATGGATACTTATAAGTATGTGCAGTCTTTGCGAAATGTGGCTGGAGAATGGATTAAGAATGATTCACATTTAAGTCAGGGTACAGAAAGAAATCCTTTTGAAAGAGGAGTTATTCGTAAATTCAAAGACAAAACAACGCAGCTTGAAATGACAGGTTTTTTTATCAACACGAATAAAACAGCAGACATCAACAAAGAGGAATCCGATAAAGGTTATGACATTCCTTGGCAGTACGAAGAAGCACAATACTGGCTTGTAAAACTTAGGGATTGGCAGATGAAGTACAATCCTATTTCTCAACCTGCAAAATGGACAGAACTGAAAAGTAACCACTTAGGACATATAAAAGATGTGAGGATTTTAAAACAAATGGGGGAAATCACATTTCTTTTCAGAAATCCTACTTCAATAGGACAGGAACACTTGCCAATAGGAGTAAGAGGAATGGATACTTTTTGGTATAAGACACTTAAACAGCTTGAGATTCAGCTTAAAGAAAATACATTATCCGAAGAAGAAAGAACATTAAAATTTGTGCGTCCAGACAGTAATCAAACGACGACTTATTATCCCCTTCATTCACTCAGAGTATCACTTATAACTGCCTATGCTCTTGAAGGTGGAGTTCCAATGCCTATTCTTTCAAAGGCTATCGCAGGTCACGCAAGACTCATTATGACTCTTTATTATACAAAAGCAGGTATTTCATATGTTACAGATACAATGAATCAGGCTGAAAAGAGCATTCTTGAAAATGATAAAGAAGCTTTTGATAGATTTATTAGAGATGCAAAGTATGATCAGTTAGAAACAAGTGTAGCTGCCAATGACCCAATAGCTTATCAGGCAGTAATCAACGCTCAAAAATCAGGTGCAAGTATTATTATAAGTGATAAAGGAATTTGTCCTACAGGCTGTTTTGGATGCGATTCAGGTGGCACATATGTTAATGATGATACGGATAAAATCACTTATGGTGTTGTTCCGGGTTTTCCAGAGCAGAACTGTGTCAGATGTAGATGGTTCGTAACTAGTCCTGCTTTTCTTCCGGGCTTAGTGCATCATTTTAATACCATAGGCTACAATATGGGCGAAACAGGAAAACGAGTGATTAAATATCAGCATGATATAGAACTTTTAGAAAATGAAAAATATGAATGTGAACTTAATGGAACCATATTTACAAAACATCATGAATTGCTTAAATATGAGCAATTATATGCACAGGAGATACAGAAGAATGATAAGCTAGCAAACGATTATAATGCCACTCTTCGTCTTATTGATAAGAGCATGAAGTTAATCAAAGAAACATCTTCTGATGATGGATTTCAGCTTGTTACCGTAGGTTCTATATCGGATGTTGGAATTTCTATTAATAATATTGAACATGAACTTGAACAGCTTCAAATCATCTGTAATGGGGCGGAACTGTTTCCTGAAACAGATGCAAGCAAGGCAGTTCTTCAAAGGTCTCAAATCATAGATTTAACATTTAAAAATAACAATAAAATGCCCGTTATGTTCTCATTAACAGAAGAAGAACAGCTCATTGCAGGAAATCAATTCATGAGGCTTTTGATTAATCGTGCAGGTAGTTTAAAAGATGCTATTCCTTATGCAATCGGGCGGAAGAAACTTGAAGAAATCGGGTTTGAGATTGAGTTTGTTGATGAACTTAAATCTGTGACTTTTAACAGTAATTTATTACCAATATAGATAGTCCTACTATTGATCAAGCATAATTAATGTATTGGAGGATATATGATGGAAATGCATCCAGAAGAACTGTTCTCAAAGTTTTACGAGAACGCTTCTACAAGGAAAAAGAAAACATTAGAGCTCATAAATAACGCCTGTAAAAAACAGGCCGAGTCTGACATAAAAGATTTTTCCATTGGCACTATAGCCAGAATGATAGCAGATGATGGCGGTCCAAGTGAACAGGCACTTAGAAACAAAAATGCCGAGGATTACAGAGTTTTGATAAGCCAGTGGGCTGAATACTATAAAACTACCACTAAAAAGCCTAAAAAAGAAAAGAGAACAACCGTAAACGATGATATCTTAGCAAGTATCTCCGAACCAACAACAAAGGCATTGGTTGGTATGCTTATGGCAGAGAATAAAAAGCTCAAAAGAGAAAACTCTCTGCTTAAGGAACAAACAACCTTTACGATTGATATACGTCCTATAAACGATATAAACAAAAATAAGGATGTCGTTATAGTCGAGCCTTCTTATAATCTGACAGATACCGAAATAGATGCACTGAGAAATGCCATATCAAACGAATTTATGAACCATCAGGGATGGACTACCGATAATTATGGCAGAGTAAAAGAAAACGGCAATCAGATATATAAGGCAGGGTATGTAACTTCCATACAAAAAATTCTTAATGTTAACTTGGAATAAAGATTGATTAAAACACAGATATAGATGCTGATTTGTATAGAAAATCATAGCCCCTATTTTGAACAATTATCGATCAAAATAGGGGCTATTTTTTATTTCTGTATTGGGCTTTTTGTAATAATGATTAAACATTTCGGATATCGAATATTTAACTAAAGCACCCGTTAGTTGAATAAGGAAGTATTAGAAATTAATTAATATCACCTACATAAGTTTTAGCTTTTCCACTGTCAAAATAAGAAATTAAATGAGTTCTTAATGATTGAGGAAATAACTTATACTCTAACAAATCGTTAATTGGTAACCATTCTGTACCTATTTGACCCTTGTCTGGACTTTCCCCATTAATAAATGTATCTTGATTAACATTACACAAAAACATAAACTCAGTTTGATGTGCATGAGAATGATAGGCAGCTAACTCATGGTTTTTTCCAATGTATTCTCGTACAAATATCAACTCTCCAATTTCAACTTCCGCACCTAACTCTTCTTTGCACTCTCTTTCTAAAGCTTGGTGAAGATTTTCACCATGTTTTTGACCACCACCAGGTAGAATATAATAAGTCCCACCATTTTCATGTATTTTTACGGCCAATACTTTTCCATCTTTAACTATCACTGCCTTAGCTGAATTTCTTATTCCCATTTTAAATACTTTAACGATAGCTTTTTGTGCCAAGTTACTGATTCCCATTTAAATCACTCTCCGTCCATATTCCGTTCCCATTATTCTATTGAAAAGGTAAATCTTCTTAATCAATACTCTTCATATTCAACAAAAGAGTGTACTTCACCTTCTTAAACTAAACTGCGGCGTTAGTTTAAGATGGCTAAATTAAATAATTAGTCTCTGATATAGAAAGTATTTCGATTTCGGAACAAAAAAAGTGAAGTGTATTTTCTTCATAGTCTTCCACTTCATATTTAATTTTCTCCCAACCTCTTTCTGCAATGTCCTTAATATTTAGAGAGATTTCATGAAATAACCCATCACTTTCAAAGCTGATACTCTGTGGATTGTAGAAGCGAAATTGAACAAGATAACCAGTACCATTTCCTTCGATAATAAAATCAACATCAAGTAAAGAACTATGGACATTCGATACCTTTTGAAAGCTCAAATTGAAATTTGAAATACACTTTAAATCTGCAAATGAAAAATTCTTCAATTCATCTGTAATTAAACCAATATTTTTAATCATAAAGACCACCTTATAACATCTCTTTAATTTACATTTTAACATTTTTCTTCTTCAACTAACCTGCGGCGTTAGTTCAATAAGAAAAAAGGCTTTACTCCTTCTGGAAGTAAAGCACTCGTTAGCTTAATAATAATAGACTTCACGTAAATAATTGGGTATATCTTTTTCTTGTATACTTGCCATTTCCTTAAATGTTACTCCCTCTCCTAAGAGGTATTGCACGATTTCCCAGCCTACATAGTAAGCCTCTCTTTCCCTATTTGTCGTTCCGTTCCCAAACGTAAACATTGTTACTACTTCAGAAGAAGAATCTTCTAGGTATGGAAGTATCCCCGTAATGATATCTGCTTTATTTTCATAGCATGATTCAAGCCATCCCTTTGTATGCTCGATATAAAGCTCAGTTGGTTCCCCTGGCACTAAAAATTTACTTACCTGTGTCGCTAACCCCTCTTGTAGTATAGTTGAGCCAATTGTTCTTTCCCAATCAGCAGTTAAGTTAGCGGTATGTGAATGTACAATATGTGTCAATTCATGTGATAGTAATATATCAGAATATCCATTTTCAATAGGAAGACATAGTGCTAAACGATTTTCGTCATAAGGAGCAACAAAAGGGTTATTTTCAAATCCACCAACGAAATAAACAACTACTAAATTTATTGGTTTGTCATATCCTAGCAGTTTTTTTACTTTTGTTAAGTAATCTTTAACTTTTTCCAGGTTTGGTTCCCAATTTTCCAACATAATTAAATGTTCACTGTAAGTGTTCCATGCTCCGTCTAACAAATTTCTCGCCATTGTCTTCCCTTCTTCACCCGGAGGAATTGCAGCGAAGTTATAATGTTTTTCCCATAGTGTCCATCTTTTTTCTTTATCTATATCTGGCTTGTTAGCCATTTGGTAAAAAGCTAAGAATTTCGGTACTAGGTTAAGCAATTCAACTTTATCCAATAAATGTCACCCCAATTATTATTTCTAAAATTTTCTTTGTAAATATACTTTTTCTTATTCAACTAACCTGCCGCGTTAGTTTAAGTGTAACATTTCACAATGGAATTCTACGTTCTACTTTATGTTTTGGTTAAAAAAAAGACCATCTAAATGATAGTCTTATCTAAATAAAGTACTCGTTTGTTGAACATAATCATTTCGATTAAATTCAGTTATTTTTTGGTCTTAAAAAAAGTGATTTATCAATAACCTCAGACAAATCTATTGATGGGTACTCTGTTCTTATTAGTTCAAAAACCTCTTGTATAATTTCCTCTAATTCTCTTACACTTTCTTTGGGATGGTTTAACAAAATAGAGGTGAAGCGATTAAATGTGTTTCTTGGTACAATATTCATTGTTTCTAAAGAATGTTTTTGCCATTTAAAAGCTGGATGATGTACATATAATCGATTTAATCCAAAGAGTATTCCCATCAGATTTGTTTGTACAGATACCATTACCTTATAAAGCATCAACCAATCTTCACGTTTAAGTAAAGCCTCTCTGTTATTCCATCGGTTACCAAGATAGATGTTATCCCTTATCATTCCTACACTTAGTTCTTTTGGATAAACCTCAACTTTTTTCTTAAGTTTACTTAATATTTCTTCTCCGTAAAGTGGAATACCATCATAAACTGTTGCTACAAGGCATTGTTTATCTAAATCTGTATCAAACTCTACAATTACATCATTAATTATTTTTTGAATCGTTGAATTCAAAAAGTTGCTAATTTCTAATTTAACACCGTTAGTCACATATGTTTCTGACCATTCCTCTTCCTCATAAGGATGAAAATCAATAATCCTTCCATTAACTGAGTTAATGGAGGCTTTCCTATCCTCTTCCGTTGGACCTTCTTTCCAAAATACAAATAATTCTATATCAGAATACTCGTCATTCCAGTTACGAGAAACAGAACCTCCAAGTAACACCGCATCAACCTTTGGATTCTGGATATAAACTTTAGAAATACTTGACGCTAAAAACTTTAAATTCACAATATCTCTCCTATTTTTTAGTCTTGTATAATTTAAGTTCAATATTAAGATTTTTTTCTCCTTTTACAAAGAAAATTAATAATCCCTTGTTCAACTAACCTGCCCCGTTAGTTTAAGTACATTTCTTCACAATCTTTAAAGCAATATTATCATAAGTAGCCAATAAAAAATCATCTCTCAACTAAGAAATCTCTAGTCGGGAGATGATTTTAATCAACAATTGTTTAAATTTTATCGAACTTTGTTATAGATTATCAATCTTAATTAAAAGGCAAAACTTTGTCAGTATTTTCATTTAAAAAATTCGTTCGATAGTACTTAATTTAAACAATTTAATATATCCTGCGCTAGAAGTTTTGAACCACTTACTCCTTTCAAGTATTTTAAGTCCCCGTTAGTCGACCAATCAATTTGTCTCAAATTCTCTAGTAAGGGTAATATCCTAGTTGAGTTTATTTGTTGACTTTTACTCAAAAAGTTTCTATTTAAAATTTCATTTCCTGCAATAGCTAAGGCATTTAACGACACGATATGTGTCAATCTATATGTCTTGAAATCCTCCCATTGTTCAGGAAATAGTTCCTTAATTTTATTAAAATAAAACAAGGTAATACTCAAAATTTTATCTTTAGTTAAATTTTCAAGTTTTGACTTTTTAATTAGTAGGGTTACTAAATTATAAAGATTTTGCAGAGTAATATGTTTGTCCTTTGTTCTTTTACCAATAAGTGTCCCCTTACTAAAAAAAGGACTCTCTGGACGAAGTATTAAGTTTGTAGCTACCCAACTGATATCATCATTATCTCGATTTAAGTATTTACTTAAGGATGTTCCAATGCCCTTAGCTTTTGTATTTATTACATTAAAAAGTTTAATTTCTTCATCCTCTTCCAAATAATGAAATGCTAGAAAAGGAACGTTTAATGTTGCATCTGTAGTTTTCACATACTCCTTAATTCCTGATAATCGATGTTGGCCATCCATCAAAGAGGCTTTACTACTAGCAATTAATCTCCCAAATAAAGGACGTTCTTTACTATACGCATGAAAAACCCAGTTTCCAGTTGCATTTAACAAGATTGGTGTATATAACGCATCTTCACCCTGCGATAAATATTTTGCAAAATCTATACTACGCCGTTTGTTTATAGGTCTTTGATATCCCTTGCCTGATGGATCATTGTATGGTTTTGAGAAAGAGAAATTGATAGCAACTTGTGAGGAAACAAACCCCTGATAAGCTACTCTTCCTCTCATTTTAAATTGTATAACATTTTCTATTACTATTTTTGATGATAAATGGTTACTCATGTTGTTTCACTCCTCATGATATCAATTAACATTTTTAAATAATAGTACTTATAAGTGCAAAAAACAATGGAAATTATATCATGTGTATCTGTTTAGTGCTTATTGGCTCACCTAATCTTAAAAAGAGGTGAGGAATATGGGGAACATGGTAAAATTAGTGGGCATGAATATTCGCGAAATTAGAAAAAAGAAGAAGTTGACACAAGAGGAATTATCTGAGAAATCAGGCCTTCAAACTTCATTTTTAGCAGGGGTTGAAAGAGGGGAAAGAAATATAACATTAGAAACCTTAGATAAGATAATAAGTGGTCTAGAAGTGGATGTAAAAACGATATTTAGTTTTAATGAGATTTCTCCCGATGAATATTTCGAGAAAAAAGAAATCCTTGATTTAATAAGCAATTTATTGGCTGACAAAGATTTAAAAGAAACTAAATTAATCTATAATTTAGCGAAAGAAATCTTCGATACATTTAGTACTAAACATTGATGTGGTATAGAATACATGAATTGTGAAACTAAATTTATACATAATGATATATATTGAAAGATACCTATTTTTGTTAGGTATCTTTTTTTGTGTATCTTTTCATTTTAGCAATCTTTCTTATTTGTAAAATTAACTATAAATAAAGGTAAAAATCAAACCATGTCGAATCTTGTTCAAGTAGCACATTAAAATTTTGAAATATTAATAGATACTGCTAATTATACTAAACAAAAATTAGGGGGAATAACAATTGAAATTAACAAAGTTTACCATAAGGAATTATAAAGGTATTAAGGAACTAAGTTTAAACATTGAAAATATCTCATTAATAATCGGTCCAAATAACTGTAGCAAAAGCACTGTTCTTCAAGCGTTGGTTCAATTCTCTTCAAGCGACAAAAAACTCAAAAAAGATCTTTTTCACAGACATAATACAGCTGAACCGATTAGTTTCCACGCTACATTTGATAATTTAACACAGGAGGAAATAGAAATGCATGGACTTAAAAAATCTATACATGAACCCTCTGGTAAATTTATTGTAAGATCTGTTTACAAATACGATAGTGATGTTGAGAGAGTATCAAAAACTAGTGGTGATGAAGAGCATGATATGGAAGGTACTAATTGGGAAGGGAAAATGGGAGGAGGGAAAAATAATTCGCATTTTATCAATGTGTTTCCCGAGATTATTTATATTCCTGCTGTGAAAAATGCAAGTGACGATATAAAGGATTCATCACAATATATGAAAACTTTATCTACCCTTTATAAGGATGTTATAAAAAATTTAGATGAATATAAGGAAGCTCAGGCCAAAACATTACTCTTACAAGAAAAAATCAATGCACACGATAATGAACAAATTAAGTATTTCGAAAATGAAGTTCAGGGATTCTTAAAAGAGGTAACAGAAACTAAAATAAGATTTAATGTCGATATAAATCCATTAGATGAAATTGTTGGTACTTCTTTAAAGCCAAATTTTGATTTTAATGGATTGGAAACATTGCTAGATCATCAAGGGAATGGAGTACAACGTACTTTCATTCTATCTATACTCAAAGGGTTTAAAATGTACAACAAAAAATATCAAACGGAAGAAAAAGGAGTGGGAAGACCTTTAATAATAGCTATAGAAGAACCGGAACTTTACTTACACCCTCATCTAGCAAGGGTTTTTAAGGATACACTTTATAGTTTGGCTGATGAAGGATTTTTTCAGGTATTAGGCACTTCCCATTCGCCTAATTTTATCGATTTGTCTCGTTCAAATAGAACCTTGGCTAAGTTCTCATTAGATGCTGAGAAAAATGTCATCGCACATCAAGTTGATTCAGATATTTTTGGATTACCAAAACAAGAAAAAGATAAATTTCAAGCATTACTAAAATTTAATCCATATGTTAATGAGATATTTTTTGCAGAAAATGTGATACTAGTTGAAGGAGATACAGAAGTAATAGCATTAAAATTAATTGGGGAAAAACTAATTGAAAATGAAGAATTAGAAAGTGATATTTATCAAAGAACATCCGTAGTAAATTGTGCAGGAAAAGGTACAATGTATGTTGTATTAAATGTTCTTAATAACTTTGGCGTTAAGTACACCTGTATTCACGATTATGATCTTACAGAGCTTAACAAAAAAAATGAAAAAAGAACTGTAACTTCTCTAAAAAGTGTTTTAACTTTAAATCATAAAATAGAAAGATTATGTAAACATCGGCATAATAAAAAAGCTGTTTTTCAATATACTTTTGAAGCTGAAATGCCAGAGGATTATGAGAAAGGAAGCTCAAAGTCTTTTGCTGCATATGAGTATTTACTGGGAATAGATATAAAAAGTTTACCTATTAGATTATTAGATATAGTAAGGTTTGCGTATAATATTCCATTGGAAAATGAACTTAACCATGATAATGAAGTTCTCCTTGGTTATTATAATTGGGATGTATTAAATGAGGCTAAAGAAGAATGGACTCCAGAACCCGATGAAAATTATATTATTACAGTTAATCAAACTAGATTTTAAAGTCGTTATTATAATTTGTGGTATTATACCTGTCTATAAAAGCAAATAATATAATTAATAGGTGTATGAGGAACGAAAAGGACCTCTACATTAGCGGTCCTTTTTTAAAATGTCATTAATTTATAAAAAAATCTTATTTCTACCCGAAACACCAGTAAAATAGTCAATTAGATTTGAATAGAGACTTGTTTATCCCTTAGTAGACTTGGTCTACTTGAGTGGTTTTCAATATTTACAAACATATCAAAGCGAGCATAATTTGTATTTAAATAGGTTGTATTTAATTCAGGCTTTAAATTATAAATTAGACCAGCTTCTAATGTATTTAAAAGACTATTAGCATCTTCAAATGGTTGTATAAATTCTAAAGGCATATAGTTTTTTTCGTGGTCTAAGAAGACAACCGTTCCAAAATATATATGTTTGGATAGCCCCTCGTATTCAGGTGCATGAAGTTTCAGTGCTGCACTATGACCACCCGAGAAGCGGTGTGTTCTTGAGGAAGTTTTTCCAACATACACAAGTTTTTCATCTTTACCATCACCAACTGAAATGAAGTAAATAGGATAGCAAGCAGCAGGAGGTGTTTTTAGTTGATATTCAATATCATGAATAATTTCCTTATCAACATCCCTTAATTTTTCATCTTTATTAATCCCTAGGTCTTCACGATACTCATTAGTAATAATTCGGAAGGCACTAGCAACATAATCATTTACTTCATTCCATGTAGCTTCTAAACTTTGAGCATCCATCTCTAATACTTGATAAAGTGGAAGACAGACATCTAAACCTATAAAACAACCATATTCAGAATTAATATCCTTTAATCGATATCTATCGAGAATAGGTAGGTATCCTATCCTTAAGTAATATTTTAAAGAGTGATACATAGTCAATTATTTCCCCACCTTTTAATATATTCAAAGTAAAACTAATGACAATAGGATACTAAGTGTTGGTTTGGAATAAAGATTGATTAAAACACAGCTACAAATGCTGATTCTAATAGAAAATCATAACCCCTATTTTGAACAAAGATTGATTATTTCGGAAAGCGAATATTTAACTAAAGCACCCGTTAGTTCAAGAAGAAATGAAGATATATCTACTGAAACCTATATTGTATTAGTTGGTTTTCAGTCCCCAAGTATTCTTCATATCCAATCCTACTTATCTCTATGAATCCTATTTTCTCAAGCATTTTTCGGGAACGAATATTTTCTTCGTGTGTTTCTGCATTAAAAATTCTTATACCTAAATTCTTAGTCGCGTAATCCATCACAGATAGAATAGAATTTGAACCAATTCCTTTCCCCCATAATGCACTTTCGCCAATTGCAATACCTAATTCAGCTGTATTATCTTTAATACAGGCTAGATCTGCATACCCAACTAACCTTTCTTCTAATTCTATTCCCATTCGAACAAAATCTTCCGATTTGTTATCTATACAATTTAGCCACCATCTGTATAATTCCTCTTCACTTCTATTTTTCTCCCATCCATTCGCGGAACAAAAAATGTCGTCCTTACTCCAATTTAAAACAATTTCATAGTCATTAATGCTTAAACTTCTAATTGTTAAGGAGTGTATGTTGTTGTTTTTAGCATTCATTCTTCTATCCCTCTCATAGAATTCTTTGTTAAACAAAACTGTCGCTTTAATTCAATAAGAAAAAAGAGTTGCCGAAACAACCCCCTACTTTTACTAAAGCACCCGTATTCAATAAGAGAATGTTTTATCTGTAAGTTCTTTAAAATCATAAACCATATTTGAGAATACTTCTTTTTCTTCTAAATATGGAATGTGATTACTCTTTTCAAATACATATAGTTTTGAGTTTATTAAATCTCTACTTATTTCTTCAGAAAAAACCAAAGGACACTGGGCATCATATCTTCCACAGTATACGAAAGTAGGGATAGTTATTTGTTTGAGTTCACGTTGAATATCATAGTGGGGTAAATCCATATAAGAATAATAATCTAATCTTCTTTGTACAACTTTTCCACTACTCGGTTTTTTAAAGTATTCGTCTCGTTTTCCAGGATTGTGCAAAGACATATCAGACCATTCCTTGTTAGCTTTCCGTCTATCTTCTAAAGTAGAATTAGCAGATTTCAGTATGGAGAAAATTTCTAATAACCTTTTGTTTAGAGGACTTTTATGACTATACATACTACCCTCATGCTCCATATATTTGCTATTTGCAGTTGCTCCACCGACCAATAATTTTGTCAGTGAATCGGGAAACATAGTTGCATAAACTAAACCCAGCATCCCTCCTGTAGAATGACCCGCAAAACTCCATTTATCATAATTTAGAGCTTCTCTAATAGCCTCTAAATCTTTTGTAGATTCTTTCATACTTAGTTCTTCTTCAGTTACAGCTTTACAAGAGTTTCCTGCCTCTTTTAAATTGATCAATATAACTTTGAAATGATTTATAAAAGTGTCTGCAAAGTAGTAACCCAAATCGTTAAACTCGCTATATAAATGAGTTATACATAATGGTTCACCTGTGCCTTGAGAGAAAATTTCAAATATGCCTCTATCCGTATCAACTAGCTTTTTCTCCCACATAAAATCCCCCCTAAAACTCAATTTCTTTTTATCTATACTTCTATAAATTTGGGGAAATTCCTTTGTTTCTTATTCAACTAAACTGCCCCGTTAGCTCAATTAGGAAAAATGCTTTACCCCTTATTGAAGTAAAGCACCCGTTAGTTTAAGTGAAATGTTTCACAATCTCATTTTTTAATAAGAAAAAGAGACCTTCCAATTGAAATCGCTACCTATTATTTTTCGTAACTTGAATCTTTTCTAAAAGTGCGTTTTCAACATGATTAGGAATATAACTGGATAATTTTCCCCCATTAAGATAGACTTCCTTTACTATACTTGAACTTAGAAAGGAATATTTTTCTTCCGAATGGATAAAGAAGGTTTCAGCCTCTTTATATAGATTTTTATTTATTAAAGCCATCTGGGCTTCATACCCATAATCAGTAACAGTTCTCAAACCTTTTATAATTGCTCTATAATTGTGTTCCCTCATATAATCTACAAGTAATCCTTCAAATGTATCAATTTTGACTTTTTTATTGTTTTTAAATGAATCTTCAATCAGTTTTCTTCGTTCTTCAAGTGAAAATAAGTATTGCTTCTTAGAATTAATCATAACAGCTACTAAGATTTCATCAAAAAAATCACTCGCTCTTTTTATAATATCAATATGTCCATTTGTAATGGGGTCGAAGCTCCCTGGATATATAGCTTTCATTTAATCACCTCATTTATCCATTTTAACTTTCCCATTTTATCTTAGCAAACTTCTTCAACTAAACTGCCCCGTTAGTTTAAGTACATTTCTTCACAATCCTTACAATTACATTAACATAAATATCCAATAAAAAATCATCTAACCTCTAAGGAATATACAGAGGAGAGATGATTTTAATCAATCTTTATTACAAAGCTACACTTAATGAAATATAAAAAGTTTGATTATAAAGTTTGATTATACGTAATCAAACTCAAAATCTCTAAATAGAAGGTCTGGTTTTATTTTATTATACTATTTACCCTATATTAGATATAACCCGACACTCTTTTTTAAGAAGAACAAAATTCTTTTTGCCATTGTACAAGCTCATTCGCTTTCATCGGCCTGGCGAAATAATAGCCTTGTATTATCGGTTTTTCACATGTAGTAGTTAAGAATTTTACTTGTTCCTCTGTTTCAACACCTTCGAAAACGATCGCTAAATTTAACGAATGCCCTAAATCGATTATTGCTTTCATTATAGAAGAGTCTTTTTTCGATTCTGGTATACCATCTATGAAGGATTTATCAATTTTCATTGTGGATATGGGCATTTTTTTTAAATAGGATAAGGAAGATACACCGGTACCAAAATCGTCTAATGCTACAGAAAACCCTTCCTTACGAAGTGTGCTTACTGCTTTTATAGCATTCTCCATATTTTCCACAAAGCTAGTTTCAGTGATTTCTAATTCTAGTTCAAGTGGCTCTAACTTATACTTACGTAAATTCCTTTTTAGTACATCCAATAATAGTGAGGAAGTGACATATTGCCCAGGAATATTGATTGCTACTTGCTTAAATGTAATTCCATCTCTTTTCCAATCGGCTATTTGCTGACAAACTCGTTCTATTATCCAATCTGTCACATGAACAATTCGGTTATTTCTTTCTAAAATGGGAATAAAAATCGCTGGAGATAAGAAACCATGTGTCGGATGGTTCCAACGAAGTAAGGTTTCCACACCAACAACAGCATTGGTAATTCCATTAACCTTTGGCTGGTATACAATAAATAACTCTTCATTTTTTATCGCCTGTATTACATCTTCCTCAATTTCTAGTTCAAACACATAGGTATGTATAGCTGAATCATAATGAATAATTTCATAGTTATACTCAATTGATGGAAAATTTAAGACAGCAATAGCATTTGTAAATATATTAATGGTTTCATCAAGGTCATATGCTTTAGAAATAGCACATACTGCTGGAAGATACATTTCATAACCTTCTATTACAAATGGTTTTTGTAAATTTTCAGCTACCTTTTCCATTGTTCGATGTAAGTGGTTTACCCCATCTAAATGATTGGAATGAAATGCAAAGCGATGACCATCAAGTCGATAAAGTTTGATCTCAGTTGTTTCAAATTCCTTTAATAGAGCAGTTAATTGGGTAATTACCTTGTCACCAAATTGGTAATCCCGTTCTCTATTTACATGTTCAAAATTATGCATATGCCAAATAGCTAAACATTGTGGGACATCTGTTTTTTTTATCTTTTTCTCGAAAAAGCGTCTATTAGGCAATTTCGTTAATGCATCATAATAATTAGCACGATGTTTCACACGCATATTTAATAGGCTATATATTAAAATCGAGCCCATGAGCACTAATATTATTTGACCTGCAACTTGCACTTTCCAATTTATTGTAATTAATATTGAATATTGATTATAGAAGTAAAATAGATCTGAAATTTTATCATTATAAAGCACTTTAGTCCCTACCTTTAAAGGTGAAATATACTATAATTATATCATATTAACAAGGTAAATTAATCCAAAATAAAAAGGACTTTCATATCATTTATGAAAGCCCACTTAAATAATTTCCAATATCCTTGATAAAAAAGCACTTTATTTTTACCATATTATTAATATTTTTTTATTAAATCATTATAATCGCATTTTTAATGTAAGTGTTATCTATATGGAATTTTTGATACTTTAATTGGAACGGAAGCATAGCCACTGTTTTTCAAAAAATATTTAACGCTTCTTGCAGTAAATTCATTTGTTCCTGATGGTCCGATGATTAGTTGGTTTATAGGTAGTTTATTATTGTTCTCTTTCGCTTTATTGTGCATTTTCATTTCTATATAAGGCAAAATAATATTATCTCTCGAACGGAAGTTTAGATGATGCTGATAGGACATACTTTTAGAGTTAGTTACGATAATACGCCATTCCTTTTCCTCGGAAAAAGTGGAATCCTTAAATAAGGGTAAAAAGTAACCAATTGTCCGAGCCACTTCTTTAGGTGCATAGTCCGGTTGCATACTACTCATTTCCACACTAATTAAAGCTAAATCTATAATACGTCTAATTATGCGTTCCTGTACCTTTTGATCGTAAATTACTTTGCGAGGAAAAAAACTTTGTTCACTTAATTGAAATGAGATATCAAATAAAGAGGTGTAATCAAAACCAATAGATATCCCGTATTGACTACGGCTATAACCTCTCCACTGACTCAGCAAGTCCCCACTCTCACAAAAAGAAACGACGAAAATATCTGTATCCTGTTCCTCTAAAATGGTGAAAACTTCTTCTAAATAACTTCTTCTCGGATTGTCCATAGGGAGTTCATTGATAAGTTTTTTTACAATATTTTCGCAGACCTCTAATCCATGACTATATTCTTTTGAATCATTCATAAACTTAATATGAGATGCCCAAAAGGTTTTTTTACTAATAATTCCAAGTGCTCCATCAAGATGTGTGTAATGATATAACGCCTTAATATTTTTAGAGAAATATCTTTTAAACTCATTACTAATAAAAGGGACAAGTGACTTGAAATCCATTTTTTCAATGCCTAGCTTATTCATATGATTATCTAAGCTCCTGTCTAATGGGATAATCTTATTTTAAAGGCAAACAACCAAAATTACTAAAAAAAGACACAGAAACAAACTAAACTGTTCCTGTGCCTTTATTATATTCTACTCTTCTTCTACATTATCACTGATTAAGCTTGCTAATACGTGTACTCGTAAAATAATTCCTTTAATCGTCATATCCTCATCTGTCACTACAAGCGGATATTTAGACTCGAGTACTAGTGGTATAATATCTTGTACATATTCATCTGGCCGTACCGTTTTGACATCACTAGACATTACTTCTAGCAATGTCTTCTTCTGTTTAATCCCATCAATTGCTTGATCGATTGTGACAATGCCTTGCAATTGACGTTTTCGATCGGCAACAAACGCACTAGATATACCATTTTCCTTCATAACTTTCGCCGCCACTTGTAAGCCATCCTTAAGTGACACTAGTCCAAATGGTTTCATCATAATATTCTCGGCCTGTAATATTTTCGAGCGGTCAATGTCTCGAATAAACTCCGAAATATAACTGCTAGCAGGCTTGTCCAATATTTCTTCTGGAGTACCTATTTGTTCTACTTTTCCATCTTTCATTACTGCAACACGATCACCAATTTTAAATGCTTCGTTTACATCGTGCGTGATGAAAATGATCGTTTTTTGAAGTCTATTTTGAATATCTAGTAACTCGAGCTGCATTTCTCGTCGAATTAATGGGTCAAGTGCACTGAAAGGCTCATCCATTAGCAGAATGTCTGGATCGTTTGCGAGTGCTCGAGCTATACCTACCCGTTGTCTCATACCTCCAGATAGTTCGTCTGGATATTTATTCTCATATCCTTTTAGTCCAACCGTTTCTAAATGTTTTTGAGCAATTTGAAGTCTTTCCGCTTTTGACATCCCTCTTACTTCAAGACCATATTCGATATTTTCCAACACAGTTCGATGACTAAACAAGCCAAAATGCTGAAATACCATCGCAATTTTTTTCTGACGATAATATTTTAATTGGTTCTTGTTGTATTCCACAACATTTTCTCCATCAACATATATCGCCCCTGATGTTGGTCGATTCAAGAGATTTAGACATCGGATTAAAGTTGATTTTCCACTTCCCGAAAGACCCATAATTACAAAGGTTTCGCCTTCCATAATTTCCATGGAAGCATTGTATACTCCCACTGTATGGCCTGTTTTGGCAAGTATCTCTTCTTTAGAGACGCCGTTTTGAACCATTTGAATTGCCTTTTTAGGTCTAGGTCCGAAGATTTTTGATATGTTCTCAATTTTTAATTTTACTGTCATGCTGCATCCCTCCTATGTTTCTGAAGGCGCTTAGCAATTCCACCTGTGACACGGTCAATAATTATAGCTAAGAAAACAATACTGATCCCAGCTTCAAAACCTAGCGAAATATCAATGCGATTGATAGCATAAAGAACTCTTTCTCCAAGCCCTTGCGCACCGACCATCGAACCAACAACTGCCATACTTAAAGCCATCATTGTCGTTTGGTTAATACCAGCCATTATTGTTGGTAATGCCTGTGGTAATTCTACCTTCATGAGCATTTGCATTCGTGAAGATCCAAAAGATTGAGCGGATTCTACCACTTCTTGGTCAACGTTTCTGAGTCCTAGTTCCGTTAAACGAATAACAGGGGGTAAAGCGTAGATAATCGTTGCAATTACTGCAGGTACATTTCCTAATGGAAAGAAGAAAATTACAGGAATTAAATAGACAAAACTTGGCATTGTTTGCATCGCATCCAATATGGGACGCATGACAGTTGACATTGTCTTGCTAAATGCCATTCCTATTCCAAGTGGTATACCGATGACTAGGGAGAGTATTACAGAAATTAACACAATAGCAACCGTAGTCATTGTTTCTGGCCATAAATCAAAAGTTCCTATTAGAAAAATAAAAATGGAAAAAAGGATTCCGCCGTACACAGAGGTAAAATACCAACCTAAAGAGAAAACGATTAGGATAAATACCCACCATGGTATTGCAAGAAGTCCTCCTTCAAGTCCCTTTATAAGAGACGAAGAAATAACAAATATAAAGTCGAAAAATGCTTCAAAATTTTCGGCTAAAAAGTCGATAAACTTTTCTACACCATCGCCTATAGGTATACGTATATCGGGAAATTCAGTCATACTATGGAGACTGTATTATTGGACAGCCTCTTTCACCTCACTCGTTAGATTTTTTACAACATGAATTATTCTGCTAAAGCTGCTTTCACTTTTTCTGCAACTTCTGCGGACACCCAAGCAGTCCAAACGTCTTCATGTTCTTTCATCCACCAATGTGCGGCTTCTTCAGGCTCTGTCTCATTTTCATTCATATATTTTAATGCTTCTTCTGTTAATTCATTACTTGTGGAATATTTGCTTAAGAAATCTACTACATCTTTTGCTTGTGTAGGTAAATCTTTATGAACAGCGATTACGACATCATTTGGTGGAAATTCAGTTGCTTTCGATTCCTCCCAAAGCGCTTGGTCGTATGCATTATCTTCAAGTAGTGTTAAATCATAACTTGCTGTAACCCATGTTGGTGACCAATAATAACCTACCCAAGGCTCGCCTTTTTTGTATGCACCAGCTAAGCTCGCAACAATCGCTGAGTCAGATCCAGGTGCCAAATAGTTATATTGCTCGTCAAGTCCATATGTTTCAAGTTTCGTCTCCAAGTGTTCACTTACAACCCAACTAGATGGCGCACCGACAATACGGCCTTTGCTACTATCTTCAGGATCTTGGAAAAGCTCTGGATACTTCGCTAAGTCTTCAACAGTTTTTAAATCCGGAGCCACTGGTTCGATTCCTCTTTCAGCATCTCCTTCAATTACGTAAGTTGGAACATATAATCCTTGTGAATTATCATTAAAATTCGTTGCTACTTTTTTTATTTTTCCACTATCAATTGCTTTATCATAGATTTCTTTAATATTATCCGTCCACACTTCCATATTGACATTTATATCACCTTGTTCAAGTGCCTGCATAGTAGCTGCAGATGTACCACTTGTAACCTCGGTTTTATAGCCGTAACCTTCTTCAATAATTAACTGTGCAATGCTATTGTGGACGCGGACACTATCCCAACCTGCATCTGCAAATTTAATAACGTCAATACTATCACTACTAGCTTCATTACTACATGCACCAAGAATTAAAATTGTGCACAACGAAATAAACACCAACATTTTTCTCATATAATATTTCCCCTTTTCTCTATTTTTTAATTAGACGCACGATTCTTGCCTCCTTCTAATACCCATTTAGATGAATTTTAATCATCTATATATTAAATAATTAAACTACCAAAATTCTCAAAAAATTGGCACGCCTAATTTATAACTTTTTATGTTACTAGACTTACAAAGGCATTGCAAATAAACAGGGGCAATGAATTGCCATAAAATTACTCTATTCTAAATATTTAGTTTTAGATTTTTAGGTTATTAGAATTAAAAAACAGGTATTCATTAGGATATTCCTTACATTTATCATAGGTAATTAGATTCAATCGATAAAAAGTGAAAAAAGAGCGTTTTATTAAAGCTAATTTCATCGAAGTAACTTTTCTAACTAAATGAGCTGTTTTTCCAACTAAATGCTCTGAAATTCCAACTAAATCATTCATTTTTCCAACTAAACACTCCAAAATTCCAACTAAAATTTTTCAACTAGTAAAGAGAGCCTCTAGGACAAGCGAATCTAACGCAAAATGCAAAATACCAGATCAAGAGCAAATTAGATTGCTCTGATCTGGTATTTTTTAAATTACTTTATTCTTTGGCTCTTTATTCTCCAAAACAGCTTTAATATCATCTGCATTCATTTGCATCATAGCCATTCTTGTTCGAATACTCGCACTGCCGATATGCGGTAACACTGTTACATTCGGCAATGTTAGTAAAGGATGGTCTAGTGGCACCGGCTCTACTTCGAATACATCAAGGCCAGCTGCCCAAATTCGATTAGATGTCAGCGCATTATATAGGGCTTTCTCATCGATAATTCCACCGCGGGCAACGTTAATAATTGCTGCAGTTTTTTTCATAAGATTTAATTCGCGTTCACCAATCATTCCTTTTGTTTCAGGAGTTAATGGCGTCAACACCACGATAAAATCCGATTCTTTTAATAATGCATCGAGCTCTACATAAGTGAAACCAAATTCTTCTTCCGCATTGATTTTACGAGAACGATTGTGATAGAGGACTTTCATTTCAAATCCTTTTGCACGTCTTGCAACTGCCTCCCCAATGCGTCCCATTCCAATGATTCCAAGTGTTGCGCCAAATACATCCATCCCAGTTAACTGCATGGGTGTCCATGATTTCCACTTACCTGCTCGAAGCTCACGTTCTGCCTCTGTCACGCGTCGGGCAGTTGCTAACAGTAAGGAAAACGCAAGATCTGCTGTAGTTTCTGTTAACACTCCTGGTGTATTAGTCACAATTATTCCGTGCTCTTTCGCTGCATCTATATCAATATTATTATATCCTACCGCTAAATTACTGATTACTTTTAGGTTTGTTAAGCTTTCAATTAATGGTCTATCTACTTTATCAGAAAGTACCGTCCAAAGTGCATGCGCATCTCTTGCTTGTGATTTTATTTCATCATAGGTCATTGAAATCTCATCACTATGCCACATCTTCACGTCAAATTTTTCTCTTAATGGGTTTACTACTTCGTCTGGTAACTTTCGTGTTATAAATATTTTTTCCAAATTAGCAACCTCCAACTGTTCTGATGGTTCAAGCATGGACTTAAAAGAAAGAACAAATCTCGACATTTTGTTGCTACTAATATAGTATATACTGATTTGAAATTATTATTCTATCTAAAAGTTCATTTTAGAGTAAATTTAGTATCTCGATAGTTTAATATGTATTAATTCACTTCAAAATATTCTCTGTTTGACATATTTTCATAGGCGCTTACACGTAATTCTCTGGTCTTTACATATGAGGCCCGGTAAGGGATTACATCTACATATACTTTAGGTTTACCAGTTAAAAATCGCTCTTTAGAAACCTGGTAAACATACGGTTTGATTAAAATAAGTCTATTAATTACTTATTATTAAATAATTCTAACAAATATAAAATGGAAATGGTAAAATTTAATTATAATAACAAATTTTAAGGAGGAGTTTAATGCATACTGATCTTGTTAAAGCAATCAAAGAAAATAAATTAGTATTTTTTATTGGCTCTGGACTTTCTAGGTCACTTGGCTTTCCGAATTGGACTCAATTGGTTAAAAAAATTATAGATGACTTAGCTCCTGATTATCCAGACCTTGAGATGATGAAGCCACTAGTAGGAACACCTCATTTTAGCGAGATGGAGATTTTAGATAAGCTAATTAAGCACAAACCAAGGATTCATGAGATTTTGGATAAGGAATTTTCATTCATTGTAGATAATCAGGAAGCCCTACAAAGACATGTAAAGATTGGTAATATAACTTCGAAATTAATAACTACTAATTATGATAATGCTTTGGAAACTGCTATTCCAAATGCAAAGAAAATTACATATGACAACGGTTTTCACGTCTCTAGATTAAATAATACAGATCGATACATCTATAAGTTACATGGCAGCATAGAAAATCCCGAAACTTGTATATTATTTAGTGATGATTACAAAAATCTTTATAATAACCCTACTAATATGCATGCCATAGAGGAATTAAGAAAAATTATCGGTGACAATACAATTGTTTTTTTAGGATTTAGTCTTTCGGATCCATATGTTTATGCTCAATTCCAATACATAAATACTATTTATAACGGATTAAAAGGTAAACATTTTTTGATTACTACCGATGATTCTACTAAATTAGAAGGCATAGATACATTATGTATTGAGAATTGGGATGATAGTTTAAACAAGTTATTAGATAGTTTTCTTGAGATTAAAGGACAGAATTACAAAACAGATATTATTAAGGAGCAGTTTCCTATCTCGGAGGCTACTGGGGAAATCCAAAATTTGAAAATAGCAATCTTAATTTCTGCACCAATGAATAAGAACTTTGGATATGATTTGAATAAAATTCTAAAGCAGTTTTCTAATATGAATGTAACAATAGACTGCTATCATCTAACAATTTCATCTTTAAATAAGTTGGAAGGATACAATTTTATATTAATATTCTCGAGCTCAGTGCAAAATAAAGTTTATATTGAGGATGAAAATTTAGTTGGCAAACTGATAAGTTTAGAAAATTTACAGTCTGAACTATTAAGTGTTAATGTTAATGGTCTTTTTGTATTTTCAGATAAAGATAAGGTATTCAATACTAATGGTTTATTCCTACCTTTTGTATTTAAAAAATATGATGAAAAAACTTTTAATAGTTTCATATTTAAAACCTTTAGAAAAGGTGACATCGCCAATCTAAACGAAGAAGCTCAACTGATTAATGACGAGAAATTTAACTTATTGAAAATTCCCCAAGGAAGGTCCAAGGTAACTAATTCTAGATCAGATTTACCAAATGAGATTGATCGCAAAAAGTTAATAAATTTTACCGGTAGAGCTAGTGATTTAGAAAACATTATAAGAAAGATACTTGAACTAAACGGTCAGTTGTTGACCATTAAAGCCTCAGGTGGAATCGGAAAAACCACTACAATAAAAAAAGCAGCAATCGAATTAGCAGATAGAGGGTATTTTAACGATGGGATTCATTTTATTGATTGTGAGTTTATAACTGATTTTAACACCTTTGAATATAAAGTAAGTCAGTGCTTTGACTTGGATAGAACAATTAATTTAAAGGAACATATGAAACAAAATATTTTCGGTTTAGACAAATTGATTATATTAGATAATTTTGAATCTCTTCTATATTTGAATGATACAAGTGAAATAAAGAATCTTGTTGCATTTTTATGTGATTATGCAACCATCTCCACAACTTCAAGACAATGGATTGGGTTTGAATTTGAGGAGGAATACGAGTTAAGAGCATTAACAACAGATGAGTGTGTAGAGTTATTCCAAAAATATTATACAAATGAGATCAATACTACTGAAATGAAGATTTTGAGAAATGATATTATAGAAAATTTACTTAACAACAATCCATTAGCCGTAAAAATTATTACGTCAAATATACCAAAATTAAAAAGCATGAAGTTATTAAGAGATGACTTGGAAGAAGATTTCTTTAATACTACTAAACTTGGATTTGATGATATTTTTGTAGAAAGTGTCGATAATAATATTGAAAAATCGAAGTCTTTGTATCAATCGATAAATTATTCCTACAGTAAACTTTCCAGCAAGGAGAAATTGGTTTTTGAATTACTTTCCCTTTTCCCTGATGGAATTCATTTTTATACTTTTGTTCAAATGTTTAAAGGGGTTAACTATAAAAAAGATATTAATAGAATTACTGATAAAGAAATAAAAAGTTTGGAAAACAAATCACTATTACAAAATTCAAGCGCCACTATTAAACTTCAATCTATTGTAGGGAGATTTGCAGCACATAAGTTTAACGATAGAAATGTAGATGAAAAAAAAGCATATTATGACAAAGCATATGAATACAATGCTTACTCATTACAAGCCATGGAAACAATGGAGAATAAAAGCCAGCTCATAGAGATTTTCGACTATAACATGGAAAATCTTTTCAGTAGCTTAAATTATTTAGAACATGTGTCTGTAGCAAATAAAATAAGTTTATTGAAATACATTACTAATATTGCAACGTATTCAAATGATATTAATCAAGCGAAAAAATATGAAAAAAATATTAGAGGGTTAAAAGATTTTTTCCAAGATGTTGACAAAGCTGATATGCTTATAGATACCCTAATATATAAATTAAGATATTATGAAGGGGAATTTAGAGAGAGTTTAATTGAATTGCAAAAATCACTTCCACTAGATAGATTTTTTGCATTATTAAACTCAAAGGATTTTGTTAATGCGCAGATTTATTCAAATGCCGCAAGTATATATAAATACGGCAATGAACTTAAATTTATTAATGAATCTATTAAAAATAAGACCTATAAAAATTGGTGGATTGGTAGTGCTGATCTACTCTTTAGTATAGGTGCCTATAAGTTGTTTTCCGAGTTTGAAGAATATAGTACAAAAAATAAAGAGTCTTTCTTTTCATTAGAAGTTCTCTTTAATCTAGGTACTTTGGAATTAGATTACTTAAATACGCGAATTGATCAAATTTATAAAAAAGAGCACCTTTCTATTATGCAGTTTACTTATATCAAGGCCAAAATGGGTGTGATTAATAAGCATGATGTTAGGAACCTTGTTGTCGTAAATCCGTATTCATTTGGATTGAAAAACCTTATGTATGCTTTTTTAGAAAAAGATTTCAAAAAGGCAATTACATTTTATGAAACTGCAATAGAGAACTTAGAACATATCAAATATTATTATGTCGAAGCGATCTATTATTATGCTGCCTATTTAAAAAATCAAGATAATAAGGAATATGATTCATGGGTTAAAAAAGGAATTGAATTAGCAAGGGAGTACCAGTACAGATTTTTAATCCACAAGTTTGATTGCCTTTTGAGTGATGTTTTGGAACCTTTTTCAGAAGAAAAATATAAAATTGACATAGATTTAGACTACTTTAGAAAAAACCTAAAAACTATAAAAGAACTTGTATCAACTTAGACAAGACTCACACCCAGAAGTCAAAAAATTTATTACACCACTTTATTAGTAATATAAACTAAAGAGGGACTGCTATTCTTTATGAATTAGCAGTCTTTTATTTTTCTAAATTACACTGCCCACAATAAAAGGACCGTTAATCCCACCGGAAAAGTTTCTATCATTGTCGGTTTCTCATCCTTTTAATCATTGAGTTTGTAAAAAAAAATATTACTCAATCACTTATTCCTGATTTATTGAATTGTTGTGTATGCATAGTAACTACATTAATAATTCTTCATATCTTGAAGCATCCATATACTCAGGTTATCTGTCTTCTAATTGTATATCGTTGAAAACTTTCTCTATAGCCCCTCCAGTATAACAACTAGATCCATGCTTAATACCCTTTATCCTAAATGGTTACTCCTATTTTAACACCCGCCCCCTCTCCCCCTTAATGCACTTAGCTTTTTGAGAAACTGCCAAAAATAAAGTAGCCAAGGATGCAATTTCGGCTGCTAATTACTCATGGACATTTCCCTCATCAGTCTCCGTACCTTCGTTTATCTTTCCATTCAAGCTTCTTTAAAGATTCCTCGAATATCTGCCTCGATTAATCCTTTTGAGTAAAAGACCAATTCGTAATGATTTTTAGCAAATTTATTCAATCATCAAACATTTCAATTTTTCTTTCCAACTCTTCATTATGCTCCATTGAAAAATCGAATGTAAGTTTCTTAAAGAACGAAATTTTGCAACTACATTTACAATGATAGTGTCATAGGGTATACTGGTGGCACATAAAAAATACAGATTGTTTTGAACAATAATCTGCACAACTACATACCGTTTTCTGCACTAGGGGTGCCCATTATGGCTGAGATGCGAGCTTTTGCTCCGATCCCTTAAAACTCGATCAGGATAATACCTGCGTGAGGAAGTGCGGTGACTTTCCGACTTTTTTCATTTTGGATAAGTGGCTGCATCTTCACGGATGTGGTCTTTTTTTATGAAAAATTTTAGGAGGTTTTTTATATGCAATGTGGTTTAAGCCCTATCGTCGGATTTCGTTTTTCTTTGCATCCGATGACTAATGATTTTATTTCAGTTATTAAAGGTGCGCTTCAGGAAACTGATACATCGAATGTGTGGATGCATACAGACGATGTGTCTACTGTCATTCGAGGGAAACAGGTGCATGTATTCAATGTGGCAAAGGCAATTACGCTGCATGCCGCTAAAACCGGTATTCATATTGCTTTATCCGGTACCTTTTCAGCTGGTTGTCCTGGAGATACTGCTGGAGACGTCTATTTAGATAAAGGCGATGAAGTTGCAAATAAAGACAATACAAAGCAATATGTATCTTCACAGTTTGCACTTTATCCGATGAATAACCCAAATTATATGGATGTGATTTATAGAGAAGTTGACCGTGCAAAAGAACGAGGAGTATTCAATGAATCTATGCATTATGCAAGTGGTATTCACGGGGATATTCATGATGTGTTTGCATTTTACGAAGAAACATTTACACATGCTCGCTCAGAAGAATATAAGCACTTGGTCATGACCGTTTCAATGAGTATTAATAGCCCTTCGCATGGAGGTCTTTAATATGCTGAAGTCTTGGAAGTTAAAAGAGATTGTACTTATGTCTTTATTTGCTGTTGTGTTTGGTATTGTCTATTTGCTATTTCTTCATATAGGTAATATTTGGGCTGGATTTATTGGACCGATTGCCTATGAATGGATTTTTGGCATTTGGTTTATTGTGTCGATCATTTGTATGTATATCATTCGTAAACCTGGTGCAGCTGTCGTCTCAGAAACGATTGCAGCTGCGATTGAAGTATTACTAGGGAATGCTGTGGGACCTCGATTAATACTTTCAGGGGTTATCCAAGGACTCGGAGCTGAAGCAGTATTTGCTGCCACTCGCTACAAACGTTTTGACCTTTGGGTGTTGATGCTTGCTGGCGTAGGATCTTCCGTCTTTAGTTTTGTTTATGGATACTTTTTAGGAGGATTTAGTGTATTTAGTACTGGATATGTGGCTTTAATGTTCGGTATACGTATTCTGAGTGGAGCCGTAATAGCGGGTATCGGTGGTAAAGCTTTGTCGGACGGATTACTTGCTACTGGTTCACTTAGGGGATATGCAATTTCTCGTACAAATAAAGGTGATGTTCGTGCATGACATAATTCAATTTACAGATGTGAGTTTTCGTTATCCTGATGAGGACAAATGGATATTGAAAGATCTTTCATTTTCTATTCAAAATGGTGAGCGTGTAGTTATTACAGGACCAAGTGGTTGCGGAAAAACTACATTACTTTATTTGGGCAATCGCCTATACCCGGATAATTGCGATGGAATTTTAACTGGCTCCGTTAAATTATTTGGAAAGGAAAGCACTTCATATATTCCCGGGGAAATAAATCACCGAATAGCAACTGTTTTTCAAGATCCTGATGCTCAATTTTGTATGCAAACGGTCGAGGAAGAGCTTGCTTTTACACTAGAGAATTTGCATGTTCCAAGAGAAGAAATGGAAACACGAATTAGTGAAATTCTGACTCTAACAGACTTGAGCGAATTTCGTCATGCAACTATTCAAAAGCTTTCTGGCGGTCAAAAACAACGCATTGCAACTGCTTGTGCACTCATCATGGAGCCAGAGGTTTTGTTGCTAGACGAACCAATCTCGCATTTAGATCCATACACTGCGAAAAAATATGTTGAATGGTTGAATCAGTTGCAACAGAAGAGACAGATGACAATAGTTGCAATAGAGCACCGTTTGGATTTATGGGAAAATTTTTTTGATAGGAGTATTCCATTAATTCAAGGAGAGCCGAGTTCCCCATTAGAAAGAAGAAAAAATAGTTTAAGAGAAGATGCTTCACTAGTTGCGAATAAAATAAAGGCAAAACCATTTTTAAAAGAAACCTCATTTTCATTAAAACAAGGGGAAGTTACTGTTTTAGCAGGACCAAATGGTAGCGGTAAGTCTACTTTGTTGAAGGCATTGTGTCAGTTAATCCCTTCTAGCGGAAATGTGGAACCTAGTTTTTTAGGGTATGTTCCGCAATCGCCAGAGTTTTTATTTCTTACGAAAAGTGTACGTGATGAAGTTGCTTATGGTGGAGGAAACAATACAGAAGAAATACTTTCCCGATTACAGCTCCAGTCAGTGTCAGAGGCCCACCCCTTTGCAGTCAGCCATGGTCAAAAGCGTAGAGTGGCTATTGCCGCAATGCTTTGTGACGGACGTGAGATTATTTTAATGGATGAACCTACTTCTGGACAGGATGCTATAGCTTTATCTGAGCTATTTCAATTAATTGACGAACGTGCTCGTTCAGGCTCAACGTTTGTCATCGTTACACATGATATGGAATTTGCTTACTGTTTAGCAGATTCAATTTTATTGATGAACGATGGTCGTTTGACTGGGAAATTTGATGCTGATGATGTTTGGAAGAATGAAAGTTTGTTGTTAGATCATCATTTGCTACCTCCGAAAGGAGTGTTAAATTATGAGAAAAGCTTTGCATAATATGAATCCTTCCGTGAAGTTTTTATTAATAACTGTATGTATGTTTACGATGGCATTCTATTTTGACCCTTGGACGCCGCTTGTGTTTTGGGGTGGAGTGCTTGTGCTACAAATATTGTTTAGCCAAATTAGTTGGAAGAAGTGGTTGTTGTTTATGCTTCCATTTTTTGTAACAGCAATCGGTTATTTCTGGACTACGCTTGTTTTTTCTGAAGATCAATCCGGACCAGTTATTTGGTCACTTTGGAATGTTAATATTACAGAAGCGCAATTGAATCATGCAATGTCGTTAAGCTTTCGTGTATTAGCTTTTTCTAGCTTGTCCTTAATGTTTGCGTTGACGACAAATCCTGTGACATTTGTGATGAGTTTGATGCAACAATTGAAACTTTCTCCCAAAATCGCTTATGGCATTATGGTAGGTTATCAGTTTTTGCCTGTATTAAAAGATGAATTTGTACAGATTGGGCAAGCCCATCGATTAAGAGGAGTAGGTCTCGAGAAAAACGCTATTCAACGTTTGCTTGGCATGAGGAGTGTTTTAATTCCAATGCTTGCTGGCGCTGTTCGGAAAGCGGAGCGGGCGGCTTTTGCAATGGAGGCAAGGGGTTTTACTGGTGAGCGCAGAAGTAGTTATTTTCAAGTTATTTCAATTGGGAAAGTAGACTTTATAATTGTTGCTTTGTTCTTATTGGTATTAGTTTTAAGCTGCACGAACAAATTTTGGCTTGGTTAATAAATTTTATTTACTCCTACTTTTATTTAGTTATGATAAAAGTAGGGGTTTTTTAATTGAAGATGGGAGTGATCAGGATGTCATTAGTTGCTTTACTTCGAGGAATTAATTTAGGTGCAAAAAATAAAGTGGATATGAAGTCATTAAAGACTCTCTTTGAAGAAATGGGTTTTGAAAACGTGCGGACGTATATACAAACAGGAAATGTAATTTTTGATAATACAACATATGATATTCTTGAAATTGAAAAAATGTTATTTGCTACTTATGGTTTTAACATTCCTGTTGTTTTAAGAACAAAAGCAGAGTTAGAAGAGATTCAACAGCACCCCGTTTTCTTAAAAGATCAGGTATATGTCATGTTTTTAGCTAATGAAATTTCAGATGAACAGCAAGCTTTACTCGACAGCTTAGTGGAAGATGAATTTGTCGTATTGAAAAGAAAAAATATTATCATTAATATGTCGAAGAACTATCATCAAACGAAATTTACGAACACCTTTTTTGAGAAGAAACTCGGTATGGTCTCTACAGCTCGTAATCAAAATACAGTAAATAAAATTTTGTTGAAAATGTAAGAATCGTGACGCTTGTGTCCGGATAAACAAATTTCTGTCCGCATAAAAATTTTTATGACCGTATAAAAGAATTTCTGACCGGATAAAAGAATTTATGTCCACATGACTTTAGACATAAGTTTTTCTTATAGTAAACAATAATAACAATAAAATTTTCAAATACTATTTTTGAGCATATGATGAAAATAGAACGAAACAAGGAGGACTTTTCATGTCATTTGTTTTTAAATCTATTGATCATGTTCAATTAGCAGCTCCAAAAGGTTCAGAACCAATTGCTAGACAGTTTTTTGATGGAGTCTTGGGATTCAAAGAAATAGAAAAGCCAGAAGCGTTAAAGAAAAAAGGCGGTGTTTGGTTTGAATTTGGTACCTATCAAATTCATATAGGAATTGAGGAACCATTCGCACCAGCTAAAAAGGCACATCCTGCGTTTCAAATAGAAAATCTCGAAGCTTTAAAAGAGCATTTAACAAAAAATGAAGTGACTTTCTTGGTGGACCATGAGCTGCCAGGTGCTAATAGAATTTATGTACACGATCCATTTGGAAACAGAATTGAAATTTTAGAGTGGATTTAAAGCAAAAGCTCCTTTTGATGACAAAAGGAGCTTTTCTTGTTATTTGGTTGCTCTTCTAGTCGAATTGGTAGCTTTCGTGGAGGAGTTTGTTGCTTTTACTTTTATATTGGTTGCTTCGACAACTCTTTTCGTCTCCCTTAGACTTTTATTTCCATTATTATCATAAGTCATCAAACCCATTATCCTGCACATTTACCTTCACATATTGGCGAGATTTTTGTTCAAAAAAGTCTGTTTTTCCTAAATCTACTTCTTCATAAGCTTTAATCCATTTCAATGGGTTTTTACGATATTCTGGGAATGGACGGTCATAGCCTAACTGGTTGCAACGGACATTTGCGTAAAAATAAATATAGGCTTCCACGTCCTCTATATCCAAGCCGTCTATTTTTTCGCCGATTACCTCACGTGCCCAGTCGACCTCAAGTTGTGCTGCTTCTCGGAAAATCGCCTCTACCTCGCTCGCACGCTCAGGAGTATCAAACTGTGGATACTCTGTTAATAACTCTTTATAAATCTTTACGAATAAATCAACATGCAACTGTTCATCCCGATTTATATAGTTAATCATTGTACTCGTACCAACCATCTTTTGATGTCTGGCAAGATGATAGAAAAACGAGAAACCCGAATAGAAAAATAACCCTTCTAAAATAACATCATATACAACCGAACGCAGTAAATTATCCACATCTGGTTGCTCCGCAAATTCTTCATAACCTTTCAAAACAAAGTCATTTCGCTTTTGTAAAACAGGCTCTGTGCGCCAGAAATCAAATACACGGTTTTGTTCATCTTGCGAAACTAAGCTAGAAAGCACATAGGAATATGAATGATTATGAATCACTTCCTGTTGTGCAAGAATAATCATTAATGCGTTCAAGCTAGAATCAGTCAAAAAGTCTGCTACTTTTCCTGCAAAGTCCGTCTGAACGCTGTCTAAAAGTGCAAGTAAACCAATGATTTTCAGGAATGCTTCTCGTTCTTCATCTGTTAATCCCGAAAATTGCTTAATATCATTACTCATATTTATCTCAAACGGGGTCCAAAAGTTACCGAGCATTTTTTTATATTTAGGATATGCCCAACTAAATCGCACATCGTCCCAGTTTAATACATTAGAGTTTTGGCCGTTCACGATACCGGTAGAACGGTTTGGCGCTTCTTTATCCATTATTTTTCTTTTTTCTAACTGCATATGTGCTTTTCCTCCTTAGCTTGAACAAGAATCACAATCGACTAATTCTACTGAAGTTGATCGAACGTAATAAGTTGTTTTCAGCCCGCTATTCCACGCATCTAAGTGTAAATCAAGTAATTCTTTTGCTTTAATTGAGTTTTGAACATATAAATTTAATGAAACACCTTGGTCAATATGGCGCTGACGAGCAGCGTTTTGTTTTAAAGTCCAATGTTGATCAATAAAGTAAGCGGACTTATAAAACCATGTCGTCTCCGAATTTAAATCTGGTACAGTAACTGGAATTTTATAATCCTTCTTCTCTTCAGAGTAAAACTTTTGAAAGATAGGATCTATGCTCGCTGTGCTTCCAGCTAAAATTGAAGTGGATGAGTTAGGTGCAACTGCCATTAAATAGCCGTTTCGAATTCCATTTTCAGCGACTTCCTTACGCAGTTCATTCCATTCTTCTCCCTCGTATTGACGTTTTTCAAAATAAGCTCCAGTTTGCCAGTCTGACCCTTCGAATAAAGGATAAGCCCCTTTCTCTTTCGCCAATTCAGCAGAAGCTTGAATCGTTAAGAAAGCAACCTTTTCATAAAGCTTATCAGCAAATTCTACCGCTTCATCTGACTCCCATCTGATACTATTTAGAGCAAGTAAATGATGCCAACCAAATGTGCCAAGGCCTATTCCTCGATAACGAGCATTTGTACGTTGCGCTTGAGGTACAGGGATCATATTTAAATCAATGACATTATCGAGCATACGCACTTGGATTTTTATCAATCGCTCCAGCACATTTTCTGGAACCGCTCGTCCTAAATTTATAGAAGATAAATTACATACTACAAAGTCCCCCGCTTTACGTTTTGTCACAATCACATCGTCTTCTAATTGAATGGATTCAAAAGAGGTAGCACTTTGATTTTGAAAAATTTCTGTACATAGATTACTGCTATAGACCATTCCTTCATGCTTGTTTGGATTGCTACGATTTACCTCGTCTCGGTAAAACATAAATGGCACGCCTGTTTCTAGCTGGGAACGCATAATTCGTTTCATCAAGTCTATTGCTGGAACAGTTTCACGTGATAGTCGGAAATCATTCACACATTCCTCGTATTTTTCTCGGAACGAACCTTTCCCACGTTTCTCATCGTAAAAGTCCTCTAGTGAATAACCTTTTAATTGTCGAACCTCATGTGGATCAAATAAATGCCACTCTTCTCGTGCGTCCACTTTCTCCATAAATAAATCCGGTAAGCATACACCTGTAAAGATATCGTGTGCACGAAGACGCTCATCTCCATTGTTCAAGCGTAAATCTAAAAATGTAAAAATATCTTTATGCCAAACATCCAGGTATACGGCAATGGCACCTTGACGCTGACCAAGCTGATCCACACTTACGGCAGTATTGTTTAATTGCTTAATCCACGGAAGAACACCGCTAGACGCGCCGACAAAGCCTCTAATGGAAGAACCTCGACTACGCACTTTCCCCATATATACTCCAATTCCGCCACCATATTTTGAAAGTGTTGCCACGTCCGTGTTACTGTCGTATATTCCTTGAAGACTATCATCTACAGTATCTATAAAACAGCTAGACAACTGGCCATGTGGCTTTCCAGCATTTGAAAGTGTCGGTGTTGCAACGGTCATATAGAGATTACTCATCGCCCAATACGCTTCTTTTATTTTGCTAATTCGATTTTCTTTTTCCTCTTTCATTAGCGACATTGCAATAATAAGCCAGCGTTCCTGTGGAAGTTCGACAATTGACTTATTAAAGTCCTTTGCGACATAACGATCAAGTAAAGTTTTAACACCAATATATGTAAATAAAAAATCGCGCTCTGGCACAATGACTTCTGCTAATTGTTGTAACTCCTCTAAGGAATATGCTTCCATCAAACGTTTGTCGTAAATTCCATTAATAGCTTGGATTTGTACATTACTTGCAAACTTACTGTAAACATTGTCAGGTGTTGTTTTTCTTTGACTCGCTACATGCTCATACACATGTGCTAAATGGATGCGCGCTGCCACAAATGTCCAATACGTATCTTGTTCATCTAAAAAGCTTAATGCTTCTAAAGACATCGACTTGGACCAAGCAGATGTGGTACCCTCTGGATTCTTTTTCATCCATCTTTCATGTGATTTGATGAGCGGAGCTATATTCTCTTCTCCAAACTCTTTTATTAATTGGTGTAGTACCTCTTGTTTTTCCGTAAATGTAATTGATGTCATTAATTATTCCTCCTTGTTTTGATTTTGGATGTTCTCCAGGAGTGATGGTTTTAGTCTTCCTAAATACAAAAAAGCGATGTCCCAGCCTCTTCGGCTGAGTCATCGCTCATCATTAAAAAAGTAGGAAACAACAAGACATCTAAAAAATGATTGAGATAGAGTCTTCGCTCCCACCTCTCAACCCCCGAAGAAAGTGTTGCTTCACCAATGAAAAGGCAGGTCTACTGGCTCATGCTTCACCCTCCTGTTGGCCTTCCCACGATTTCTCGCAGTGGCTAATTCAACAGTCGTCCACACTTACAGTTGCGGGGACAGCTTCGGCTTTTTACCGAATTCCCTTTTAAACCATAAAGGTACCTAATCATCGTTCACATACTATATGTTGTGTTCTGTTCACTTATATACCCTATCATATTGTGTTTAAACTTGTACATAGGAATAAAGTACGTGTCTTTCCTAAGCCATAAAAAAAGGCAGACAATTTAAAATGTCTGCCCGTTTATTACATAAATACTATAACCGCTAGAATAGCTGCTAGCACTAAACGATAAATTGCAAATGGCATTAACTTGATGCGAGAAATAAGCTTTAAGAAAAATTTGATGGAAATAAGCGCAAATACAAATGCACTGATAAAACCTGCTGCATAAAAGCCCATATCCCCCATATTAATCTCTTCCCAGTTTTTTACCACAGAAACTAGACTTGCTCCTGCCATAATTGGAACAGCCATGATGAAAGTGAAATCTGCCGCTGTTTTATGGCTCATCCCAAATAATACCCCACCGGAAATAGTAGCACCGGAGCGAGAGAATCCTGGCCATAAAGACAGACATTGTACTAATCCCACTTTAAATGCTTTCGCATACGTAATTTGATCCAAACTAGTGATAGACGGTTTTTGCGGACCAAATTTATCTGCAATAATCATCAATATAGAACCAGCAACTAGACTGTATATAACTGTTTCTACGCCAAATAAATTTTTATCAATAAAATCTTCTAATAAAACTCCTAATACTCCTGCTGGAATTATACCAACAATTACATGTAGTAAATTAAACTGTTTGCTTGAATTTTCGCTTTCAATTTTATATAGACCTACTAAACTAAATAACCGTTTCCACATGACTACCACTACAGCTAAAATGGAACCAAGTTGAACTACGATTTTAAATGTATTGGCAGAATACTTACCTAAAAACTCTTCTGTTTTTAGCCACATATCATCGACAATAATCATATGTCCTGTAGAAGAAACAGGAGCAAACTCTGTCATACCCTCAACGAAACCTAATATGATTGCTTTTAATAATTCTAGAAATTCCATAAGATCTCCTTAATTACGTTTTTTAAAATACCAAACAAGAAATGCGATACCAACTATTGCTAAGATAATATACACTATGTTCGAGTAGATATCCATATACCCTACGATTTCATTCCAATTTTCGCCGACTGCTGCACCCACTGATACTAACACTGTATTCCATATCAAAGTTCCTAATGTCGTAAACAAGAGGAATAAGCCAAACTTCATTTTAGACATCCCTGCTGGAATAGATATTAAACTTCTTACTAGTGGCACGAGCCTACCGAAAAAGACTGCCCACACGCCGTATTTATCAAACCAAGCATCTGCTTTATGAATGTCTTTAATAGACAGCCTTAAGATTTTTCCGTACTTCTGTACAATCTTCTCTAAACGTTCTACGTCTAAAAGTGAGCCAATCCAATATAATATTGCTGCTCCAACAACGGACCCTGAAGTAGATGCAATAATAATACCAATTTTCGTCATCGTTGTTGTAGTCGTCATAAACCCTCCGAGCGTTAAGATTACTTCAGATGGGATTGGCGGGAAGATATTTTCAATTAATATCAAGAAAAATACACCAAAATAACCGTACTGACTCATCCAGTCCGAAATCCATGCTTCCATTATTTGTTCACGTCCTCTAGCTTAATGTTTACTGCCCATAATTCCGATTGGCTACCTAAGCGGATAGGCGGACCCCAAAATCCGAAACCGGAAGATACAATCGCATGCAGTTTTCCCTTTTGTTTATACCCATAATCTAACTCAAATATTTTCCTCGTAATTAGATGGTTTGGCCACATTTGTCCTCTATGCGTATGACCTGAAACATGAAAATCTACCCCTTCCGTTTCAGGTATTAATAAATTTGAAGGCGTATGATCCATAACAAACCAAGGAAGATTATCTTTTTCGGGACGTAATTCAGAAAGTTGCTTTCTTTCTCTATTCGTCAAATCTTCCCTACCAGTTAAATAGAACGATTCTGCCAACAAAATAGTTTCGTCTAATAACATTTGTACATTAGAGGCTTCCATTTCTTCTACTAATAGTGGAATTTTCTTGCCATAGTACTCATGATTGCCAAGTACCCCATATACACCATACGTAGAAGTTAGCTGCTTCATTACTTCAGACATACCTTTTTTCACAAACCAGATAGGATCGTCATCAACTAAATCACCAACTAGTAAGATTAAATCTGGCTGTATTTCATTTGCTTTTCTCACAAATCGTTTTAAATGTGCCTTATTGGATAATAAACCAAGATGGAAATCAGAAGCAACTACTACCTTAAGCTTGTCCAACTTGGAATCCTTTTTAGGTAATTTAATCGATAGCTCGCGAACAACTGGTGTATACGCATTAAAAGTACCAAATACAAAAATGAAAACAAATAATAATAAGATTATCCAACCAATTAATTGTACCTGCTCTGTATATACCCAAGCTAAAATGGTTCCAATCGGAAAAAGAATTAGTCCATACTCCATTATGATCATCCAGTAGGACCCGACAATGCTAAACAGCCGCAGACTATGATTAAGTCTACCAATGACAAACCCAAATGCAACAAGTACCCAGACAATACCAAATATCCAGTAGTTTATAGAAAAGAAAGTATCTAACCAACTAGCAACGGTCCATCCGAAATAAAACACGATTGCAGAATATATGAGAATAGCTAATATAGCACCAGTAATTCTTTTCATATTCATTTCTCCAATTTATGTATTTTCCATTAGTATAGCAGATTATGTCTTAGTATTACTAAGTCTCAAGACCGATATGAAAATCATGTTCAAGCCCGTTTGGATTAGTTAGCGGAATTGATAAGCTATAAATACAAACGAGAGGAGGAACAATCACATGAAAAAATTTGGTTTATTAGTACTTGGTATTATCGCAGGGGTTGTAGCAGTTGCAAACTTAGGGAGTTTATTAGGTTTAGCAGTTTCTGCTTTAATCGTCTACGCAGGGATACATTTTTACCTGAAAAGCGATTCTACGTTTTTAAAAATCTTTTGGGCAAGTGTAGGAATCGTCGGGTTGCTTTCAGCAGTTGCAAACGTACCTGGTTTCTTCGGAATTTTAGCAATCGTAGGTGTTTGGTACGTTATTAAAAAATGGAATAACGAACCCGTTAGCTTTTCAGCACCAGCTGTTAAATCTGATGACCCATTTGTAAATTTCGAAAAACAATGGAACGAACTTTCAAAATAAGGAGGAAAATAACATGACATCATTATTAAAAAGATTGAAATACTCAGTAGAGGCTGACCTGCACAAGTTGTTTGATAAAAAAGAAGAAAAAAATCCAATTGCTATGCTCAATCAATATATCCGCGAAGCGGAAAAACAAACTGAACAAACAGGTAAATGGTTAGAACGCCAAGGAAAATTAAAACAAGAACTTGAAAAAGAACTTGCTGAAACGATGCAAATGGTTGAAAAACGAAAAAACCAAGTAGAACTTGCTACAGCAAGTGGCGAAGAAGACTTATCTGCTTTCGCTCAAGCTGAATTAAATGCTTATAGTGAAAGAACTTCCGTCTTACAAAACAGCATTCAACAAACAACAGAAGAGCTTTTTGGTTTAGAACGTAAATACGAAGAAATGAAACATAAAATTAAAGATATGAAAGTTCGTCAATTACAATTAATGGGCAAAGAAAACGTAACACGTGCTCACCACCAAATGGATCGCATTCTGCAACCAGAACAAAAAGAAAAAAACTTTGGCACGTTCCAAGATATGGAACAATACATCGAACGCCTTGGTCAAAAGATAGAAAAAGAACATGAAATAACTTCAATGGAACAACGTCTTGAAATGTTAGAAAAAAATGCACAACCAAAGACTGAAATTGTGTAAACTATAAGAAAAGCGTAAGTCGCCTTTTTAGCCGCAAAAGCAAATGACGATTACCGAGGAGGCAGTTCTTCAGCCATCAGAGGAAATTGTCATTTGACCTCGAGCGGCCGGCGCCTGGCAATTACTCAGTAGAATAGTAATGCTATCTTGTTTAATATATAAGAGGGGAAGAAATCTTCTCCTCTTATCTCACTATGCGAAGAAGGAGGAATACTCAATTGAAAGAAAATCAAACAAACAAGCTTGCTTTTATCCTCATTTGCTTCGTTTTTCTAATGTTCATTGAAGCAACAATTTTTGGTAACGGCAGTATTGTATTAGTCCTTCTTGGCATCGGGATGATTTATTTTAGCTTACGCAAACGCACTCGTTTTTTATTTTGGACAGGATTTATCTTAATATTAATCGCTGTCTTTTCAATGTGGAGTTTAAGACTGTTACTCATGGCTATTATGGCGTATGTACTGTATAAACTTTGGAAAAATGAACCGATTCAACAAGTGATTCGGCCATTTGATACGGTTTATAAAGAAACACCAAACAGTGTGATACAAAATAAGTTATTTTCTTCGCAAACAACTCCATTTAATGCATATGAATGGCAAGACGTACATGTTCAGGGCTTTTACGGAGAGCACGTTATTGATGTAACACAAACAGTTTTACCAAAGGGTATATCCTTTATTTCCATACGCCAGTCGCTCGGAAAAGTTACAATTTATGTTCCTTATGAAATCCCCGTAAGACTCCATTATGCAACAATTATCGGAGAGGCGAATATATTTGGTCGAGGAGTTCAACGGTTGTGGAATCAGTCGGTTGTATTGAAAGATGGATATCAAGAAGATATTAGCTATGCATCTGAACTAGTTATTACTGTATCGACATGGATAGGGGATATCGAGGTGATCCGCAAATGAAGATAGTTCTTGGGCAAGGTTTTTCCATCTTTATTATTTTATTAGCACTTGCAACTCTTTTACTTTATGCACTGTGGGGCTGGCCAAATGATAATGCATGGTGGTCACTACTAGAGACTACATATGCAGGTCTACCTTTAGGTGCCTGGATTATTATTGTATTGGCTTTTATGAGTTTTAGTTTTTCATTGAACACACTTCAAAAAGTTCGTGATCAGGAAAAGAAAATAGAATCGAGTTTGAGACCGTTATTAGAAGCAGAAAATTCCCTACCAAAAAATAAAAAATATGCATATTCGAAACGATTACATGTTACCACCAATCAATTAGAGCAGCTCATATTGACCCAGCGAAAAACGTTGAAACGTATTACAAATGAAAAAGCGGAAGCCCAAGATAAGCTTATTCAGGAAAGAATCGTGCAAGAACGACAACGCTTGGCAAGGGAGCTGCATGATTCGGTTTCTCAACAATTATTTGCGGCATCTATGCTTCTTTCAACGATGGTGGAATTAGAGGAGGCGCAGCACGGAGAAGCTCCTAAAAATTTACTACAAACAGAAAGAATTGTTCAACAAGCCCAATTAGAAATGCGGGCCTTGCTGCTCCATCTTCGTCCAGCTGCATTACATGATAAAACGCTGAAGCAAGGCATGGAAGAACTCCTCCTAGAGCTCCAACAGAAAGTATTTTTTACAATTCGATATCGATTAGAAGAGGTTTCATTACCCAAAGGTGCTGAGGACCACTTATTCCGTATTGCACAGGAAACCTTATCCAATACATTACGACACGCAAAGGCTACAGAGGTCGATATTTTATTCGTAGAACGTGATAATCTCGCTATTTTCCGAGTGCAGGATAATGGGGTTGGCTTTGAGATGGTGGATGCTAAAACAGGCTCGTACGGCTTAGAGAATATCAAAGAAAGAGCAGTCGAAATCGGTGCTACGTGCAAAGTAGTTTCCGTTCCTTCACAAGGAACAATTGTGGAAGTGAAGCTACCGATAGAGAAAAGCATTGAGCCCGTTGAAATAGTGAAGAGAGAGGAGCTTAAAGATGATTCGAATATTGTTAGCGGATGACCATGAAATGGTTCGAATCGGTGTGTCTGCATATTTACAGGCTCAGCCCGATATGGAAGTGGTAGCGGAAGCAACAAATGGTCAAGAAGCTGTTGAAATGGCTCTATTGCATAAACCAGATATTATATTAATGGATATGGTCATGCCTATCCTAAATGGTGCCGAAGCAACTCGGGAAATTGTGCGAAAATGGCCGGAAGCAAAAGTAATGGTTGTTACGAGTTTTATCGATGATGATAAAGTATACCCGGCACTTGAAGCAGGAGCAATCAGCTATTTACTGAAAACTTCCAAAGCATCCCATATCGCGGAATCTATTCGTAAAACGTTAGACGGTGATGCAGTTTTAGAGCCAGAGGTTACAAATAAAATGATGAAACGCATGCGCCAAGGTTCCGAACACGCACTCCACGAAGACTTAACGGATCGAGAGCTCGAAGTATTACTGCTTATGACAGAAGGCAAAACAAATCAAGACATAGCCAACTCTCTCTTCATTGCATTGAAAACAGCCAAAACTCATGTGAGCAATATTTTATCTAAGCTAGAAGTAAGCGACCGAACGCAAGCAGTTATTTATGCATTCGAGCATCAACTCGTGCAATCGAAAAAATAACGTATGATTGCTATTTGACATATACTAAATGAAAAGACGGAGTAAAGGATGTTAGTGTGCATGTTCCCTGAAGACCCAAATAATGAGATACCAACAAGCGATATTATTGCATTCATTGGCTCTGTCGTTGTTACTTTTGGGTACTTTATAGAAACTATCAGTGAAGGTATTGCATTATCAGAACTGGCTCAAGCTAAAGATAAAGAAGAACAAGGAGCTAAATTAGTAAAACAAGCTAACCAAGAACAAAAGGATCAGCTTTCCGACATACAGAGTAAGTTAAACTATTTAGTGAACGAAATAGAAATGCTAAAGAAAAAGGGATAACCAATAGGTATTTCCTTTTTTACATAGAAAGAGGATGATGCTAATCCCATCATCCTCTTTCTAATTGGTTCAACCAGCCTTCTACTTCTTTATCTGTTCGTAGCGTATGCACTTTCTTCTCATATTTATTAAATTTCACAAGAAAAACTGGTTTCATTTCATTTTCAAAGTATATATTCCACTTGAACATTCGACGAAAAATAGTAAAAGTCGGTTGGTAATTCGCTTTTTCTATTTTTAGTAATTGTCGGATAAATCGGAGTACAATTCGCCATGTTCTTTTCCTAAAAGGAATATCTAAAAAAATGATTTGGTCGGATTCCTCTAACCCTGCATCAGTCCAATCGATATGGACTCCCTCTATTACCCAAGCGTCTCGATTAATCGCCTCTAACAACAAATAATCCCGAACTTCCGGTTCATTTCGAATATCACCGGTCGGCTGATGTGTCCACACAAAATTATCCGTTTCAAAATGGGCTATTTGAAGCTTTCGAGCAACCTTTCGAGCTAAAGTTGTTTTACCACTACCAACGGATCCTACGATATATATTTTCATCTATTATTCCGTCGTTGCGCGATTTAAAGCGTGTATAATTCCAGCGTGCACTCCTTCATGCCATACCATAAATTGCACAAGTGCATCCACCGTATCCATTTGGAGCATATTTCCAATAGACATGGATTCTACTAATTGATTGTGTAAATTAGGTTCGATTGCTTCCTTTATTCGATCAGATTGTAGCTTTAATGCCGTTATTAGCTCTTCTATAGTCGGAGGCTCGATATCCCATTCATCTGGGCTAGTTCCCGGAACAAACAGAGGTGACCATTCTGGGTGTACGATTTCATAAGATGGGATAGCTTTTTGCGTGAGGATTTCCCCGTTTACATAAATATGACCTACATTCCATCGAATCGTATTGTTAAATCCGCTTGGTTTTATATCCCATGCACTCTCTTTACTCTGTTTGATTCTCCCCAATGTATAAATTCGTGCAAAATTCAATTGGTTTAGTGTTTCCATTCCGCTGTTAAACCCCTTTTTTAGTTTTTCCAACTAAAGCATGTATTTTTCCAACTAACTGAATTTTTATTCCAACTAAACACTTTAGTTTTTCCAACTATTCTATCTTCTACTTGTTATATTACTAGAAAAATGGTATTTTCAATGCATTACTCACTAAACTTAAGGAGGGTTTTCTATAGATCTACCACGAAATCTACCTAAATCAGTCGAAATATACAAACGCTTACTTCGGCGCCTCCCTTTACACCACCCTACTTCCCTTGAAATTGATAACAAAATCAGAGCAATTGAAGCTGGTTATTCTGGAGAGTCGTACGTTGACAATTTCTTAAAACAAGTAAACTTCCCCAAACATTATGCTATTTTAAAGGATCTCCATATTCCAATTAGTCCGCATAATTATCTACAGATAGACACGCTTATCCTTACAAGAAAATATATTGCCGTTTTAGAAATAAAAAATATTCGAGGCAAATTGTTGTTTCAAAAAAACCCCGACCAGTTAATTCGTGTTCTTGACGACGAATCTACCGCTTTTAAATGTCCTGAGCAACAAATAAAACGACACATCAATAACTTGCAAACCCTATTAAAATCCTTAAAGATAGATATGCCTATTAAAAGCCTTATTGTTCTCGCTTACTCTAAAACACATGTTGTGCTTCCTCCAAAAGATACGACCATTGTAATGGGATGCGATATATCTGAATACATCAACAATTATAATCAATATTCAGATATCATTTCTACTACTAAATTCCATCAACTTCTAAATAGCTTACTCTCTAAAACTACAGAGTTCACCCCTAAACCTATAGCTCAAACTTATCCACTAGAACTCTCGCAAATAAAAACGGGATTATTTTGTCCAAAATGCTTTAATAAAATAATTAATACTAGCACGTGTCCAACATGTAAAACACCTAAAATTCTATTGCAAACCCAAGCAATTGAAGACTGGTTTTACCTTGTCAAACATACCATTACCAACCGTGAATGTGTTTATTTCCTAGAACTCAAAGACAAATTCGCAGCCAACTATCTTTTGAAAAAACTAAATCTTCACCCGGTTAATGATAATAAATCAAGATATTATGTTTTACAGAAACACAATGTCTTGGAAGAAATCCGCCGCTAAAGTACCTTTTCTAACAAGTTGAGCTGTTTTTCCAACTAAATGCCCTTAGATTCCAACTAAAGCAGCCATTTTTCCAACTAAAAGCTCCAAAATTCCAACTAAATCATTGCGTCTAGCAAAAAACTCTTCGCGACATAGAGAATCTAACGAATATCGCCTGATTTCTTCCCGGAAAAATGAGCTTTCCAACTAAATGCCCTTAGATTCCAACTAAAGCAGCCATTTTTCCAACTAAACACTCCAAAATTCCAACTAAATCATTACGGCTAACAAAAAACACTCCGCGACATTGAGAATCTAGCGAAAATCGCATGTTTTCTTCGCGGAAAAATGAACTTTCCAACTAAATGCCCCAAGATTCCAACTAAAGCATCTATTTTTCCAACTAAACACTCCTAAATTCCAACTAAATCATTGCGTCTAACAAAAAACGCTCCGAGACATAGAGACTCTAACGAAAATCGCCTGGTTTCTTCGCGGAAAAATGAACTTTCCAACTAAATGTCCTTAGATTTCAACTAAATCATCAATTTTTCCAACTAAACACTCTAAAATTCCAACTAAATCTGTACAGCTAGCAAAAAACACTCCGAGACCTAGAGAATCTACCGAAAATCGCCTGATTTCTTCGCGGAAAAATGAACTTTCCAACTAAATGCCCTTAGATTCCAACTAAAGCATCCATTTTTCCAACTAAACAATCCTAAATTCCAACTAAATCATATCGGCTAGCAAAAAATGTTACGGCACATAGAGAATCTACCGAAAATCGCCTGATTTCTTCGCGGAAAAATGTACTTTCCAACTAAAGCATTGCCGCGCAACCAAAAAACGAGAAACCCATATCTGGATTTCTCGTATTACTTTTAAATCGCCGCTATCGTTACGGTCACTTTAAATAAATCACCATCTACTTCCATTCGTAGGCTGCCATCGTGAAGCTCTACAATAGATTGTGCAATTGCTAGCCCAAGTCCTGATCCATCTGTGTGACGTGATGTATCTGCTCGTTTGAATCTCTCCGTCAATTCATTTATATCATTGCCTAATTCATACTTTGCAATATTTTTGATGACAAATATTGCTTCTCCATCAACTAAATCTAAATTGATATAGACTCTCGTATTCGGAAGTGCATATTTCAATGTATTAATGATTAAATTATCCAGTACTCGCCACCATTTTTGTCCATCTACATACGACATTATTGGTTTTGTACCGATTGATACACGGTAATCTAATTCTGATTTATTAATCTCTTCTTGGTGCTCTGCTATTGCTTGCTGCAACAATTGTGTTAAATCCACTTTTCGTTTATCTAATTCTATGTTGCCTGTTGCCATTTTAGATACTTCGAACAAATCCTCTATTAATGTTTTCAGACGCATTGATTTTCTATCCAAGATTGCAATATAAGATGCTCGCTCTTCATCCGTTATGCTAGTATTCTTCAACAAGTCTGTATAGGTTATAATTGAAGTTAATGGAGTTCTTAAATCATGACTTACATTAGTAATTAGCTCTGTTTTAAGTCGCTCACTCTTTGCTTGTTCGGAATGTGAAGAATTTATTCGATTCCGAAGCTCATTTAAATTAGCAGCATGATGCGCAACTGGAGATTTCCCTTTTACCTCTATTTCCCCTCGAAGAACTCCCTTTGCCATTTCCTCTGTTTTTACGATGACACGGTTTAAATAAGACATTCTCGATAATAAAAACACGAGTACTGGTATCCCAATTAATATTGTTGCAGGAATCCAGATAATAATAGCCTCTGGCACTGGAAATAACAACATTGTCCCGAATCCCCAGAAAAAAATTACGATTAACATGATTAGAGTTTGAACCGCAATTGTTCGGTTTAGGAAAAATCCTTCTAGCGATCTTCCCCAGCTAAAGATTAAACTTTGTTTCCATTCAACATGACCAATACCAGCACGTAGCCATGTCCATTGATACAATGTAAAAGCTGTAAAAATTATTGCAATAATAGGTGTAAGAATAATGAGATCGTATCCTTTATAATATAAAACGTACTGTATTATTTCTCTCGCAGACAAAATTGCCACATAAATACTTATGAAGAATAGTGTGAGTCTGACATCAATTGGATACTTATTATACTTTTGCTCAGCTTTGTCATATCTAAAATTCTTGCTGTTTCTTTTCCATAATAATACAAATGCAACTGCTGCCAATACTCCTACTACTAGTACTCCATAAAAGATTCGTTGATTCGTTATAAAATATTTATATTCATCTTCTCTGCTACCACTTAAAATACTTGCTTCCGAAATAGCGACCGTTCCTTCAAATCGAGCAAATTTATTTCCTATTAAGTTAGTCACATCCCATGGCAGTTCTCCGCTTTCAAATATAACATTTTCTTTTAAATATCCATTTTTACTTGAGTACACTTTTGTAAAGGCATTTTTTGAATCTACCTCTCCATTAGTAAAACGTTCACCTGTCACTACATTTTTTAAATCATAAATGAATTCATCGTTCGTATTTAAAAAATTATTTTTTTCTCTTTCAATTGTTTGAAAGTATTCTTCAATTTTTTCTTCTTTTTCTATAAGGATTTTCTTTTCAACATAAGCATTATCCTCGAAGTTTTTCGTAATATCTGCCATTTTTTTATTACGCTCTTCAATCGATGCATCATCGGTTCTTTCTTCGTATTGAAACCTAATAGAGTCTAATTGTTCTTGTAGACCTCCATATCGATAGCGATATTCTTCCACGTCTTGTCTTGTTACTGTGATATTTTTCTTTACTTCCTCTATATCTGGAACTGCTAAAACTAACGGGACAATAGAGGATTGAAAACTACTTAATTCATCTTGAAATCTATCACTATCAAAATAATTTTTGCCTATATAATTTCGTCCCTCATCTATAACTGTAAAAAGTCCAAAAAGCGTTATAACTGCCAAAATACTAATGATTATATTTTTCATTATAGGATGTTTCACTCTGATGCTCCCCCTTTCATCGTTTGGATAATTTCTATAAAGCTTTCCTTAATTTCAAAAATAGGAACAAGATTGGTTATACAATAAGATAAACAGAGCACTCCACATATAATTGCAACTATGGATAGAAATAAATTCAATTTACTTGTCGATTTTATAGCCAACGCCCCACACCACCTTCAAATACCTCGGATTTTTAGGATCTGCTTCTATTTTTTCTCGAATTTTACGAATATGTACTGCTACAATATTTTCTGCGTTGTAAGCAGGTTCATTCCAGACTCGTTCATATATTTCATTTATAGAAAAAACGCGACCTGAGTTCGTCATGAGCAACTCTGTTATTTTGAACTCTATTGGCGTAAGCTTTACAAATTCACCATCCACACTAAGTTCCTTTGCTTCCTGATTTAATGTAAGCCCGTCAATTTCGATTACTGATTGCTGTCCCTGATAGGTTCCGAGCTTTGTATAGCGTCTTAGCTGTGACTTTACCCTTGCTACAAGCTCCATAGGATGGAAAGGCTTCGTCACATAATCATCCGCTCCAACCGATAAACCGTGGATTTTATCGGAGTCCTCTGCTTTCGCACTTAACATAATGATTGGGATATTTTTTTGTTCTCTTATTTTAAAGGTCGCTGCAATTCCGTCCAATTTAGGCATCATAATATCTAACACAATGACGTGAACTTCATTTTCTTCTATTAATTGCAAAGCTTCTAATCCATCTGCAGCTTTTAATACTTTATAACCTTCATTTTTCAGGTAAATTTCGATACCATCTCGAATATCTTGGTCATCATCTGTTACTAAAACAGTAAACTGGGTCATCTTCTTGCCTCCTCGCATGTCTTTCTTATGTTTCTTATTGTAACCTTCATTTCTTAACATTCCAGCAGTATAAATCTGAAGAAATTCTTAAGAATCTATTTTATTAACCTGTATTTACATGTTCGATTTACTATAACTATAAGCTTTTGAAAGGTTCAATTTACAAACGAGGTACATTTGGGGTACAAAGTAAAATCGAGCGGGGGACGTTGGGGTACATGATAATAAAATACGGTACAAATGCATTTGGTAAAATTATATTTAAATAAAAAAAATTAAACCACCTTCCATCAAATTGGTTGGTGGTTTTCTACTTATTTTGTTTAGTTAACCTCATATCTTTACTAGTCACTGGAAGCTCTTGATATTACAATCAATTCTTTTATACATTAGGTTCCTAATATTTACTACCATTCAATTTACGATTTCTCTCTTATCACATCGAATTCCGAAGATTATATTCGTTGAATTTTTTGATCGGTTAATTTAAAGAAAATATGAAAGGTATTCAATATATATTGAATCAATATAAAAGATCAATACTAGGTTCTTAATCTGTATCCAATAATTAGTCTTTGAAAGCTATATTTTCTAGAACAATAACTTGATCCTCACTTGTATGTCCCAACTGTTTCGTATTTTCTACCAAACGAAAGATATTATCGCAACACTGTTTGGCGCCTAGAACTAATAATGGAACTCCTATAAAATCAATTTTTAGTCCTCTGGAAAAAAATCCTCCAATTGACATCACTGTTGGTACAGTCGGTGATGTATTAGAGAATATTATTTTTTCATTAATTTGATGTTTATCTTGAATTAAGAATATAAGATTTTTTAATGCTGGAACAACAAGCTTAGAAGATTTACGACCAATTGTATACACTGAGTCTCCATTTTCATCAATACCATGAAAAATGAATCTTCCAGCATCCTTCTTAGTTAATTTATTGAAATATTTTACATTTAATATTTCTTCTTTTGTTAACTGTTGTTCTGATTGAATAATTTCTTTTAAATGATAAGCTGCCGCCAAAGCTGTGGTATGCGTTCCACCATAGTCATTATATATATAAATCATGCTATCATCCTTTATATTTTATCTATGACTATTATGCACGCTTATTCAAAATACAATTCATTTGATTATCTTTTAATGTCTTTGCGATCATTCTTTGCAATTACGAAAAGACAAAATCTTCGTATTGAGGTTGAGTAATACAATCCCCAACTAAGGAATTATCTAGTTTCTGTTGTATATCGTCTTTTGAAGTATACGATTGACGTTCAATTTGTGATACTTGGTGATTCTGTGGAGTGTGAACATCTATTTAATTGAGAAAAGGGTTAATCCAAAAGAAATTCTAACATTAAACGCCAAAAAGCTGTCCTTACATTACCTGCAAAGGTCCGAAAATCAATTTTTCAGCACCCGTTTGAAAATAACTATTCTTGAAAATGACATACCTCTAAATAATTTCCTTCTAAATCCTGAAACTTGAACCATTTAACGTTTTTATCTTCATTTATAGGCTCAACGTTTACATCGTTCTCCACCAAATATTGATGTGCTTGCTCGATGTCAGAAGTATAAAAGTTGAAAGAAATATAGTTGTTTTTCACCGGCTTCTCGTTTCTGTTTGTACGAACTAACGTAAGAGGTGTTTCACCAATCTCTAGAGCAGCATATCCACCTATATCATCTTTCCATCTAAGCTTAAACCCTAGCACATCACCGTACCATTTGATTGCTTGTTCAAAATCACTTACTTGTAAAAATACAGTATCAATTCTCTTAAATATAGAGGGCATCTCTTATCTCTCCTTCATTCTTTTATTCAAAAGCTTATTTTTTTTGGATTAAACCAAAACCCAGACCGACAGTATCTACCAAATAGGCAAGGTAAAATTCCGAAAACTTCCGAATAAAATTCAGCTGCTTTTTAGGATTTTGACTATTTAGTACGAATCCAATTACTCTCTCCCATCCTATCCCCTCTTCCAACTTATTTTGTACATTAAAATAATTATTCTATATTTTTCATAAATATCCTGCCTTGTCATATTAGATGATTAGGATGTTCCTAAACGAAAATAAAAAAGAGTCCCCGGGTGTAACTTTCCTTTCAAAAAATGGTCTAATCTTTAAACAGGAGGTGTAATGTATGAAAATAATAAAACGAATTCCTTGGGTATTACTACTAGCTATATCCCTATTAGCAAGCTGTGGAACTACGAGTAATGTAGACCAGCAATCTGGAAGTGAAGAGGAAAGTTTTTCAACTAGGCTTGACATAACGGCCGAGGGGGACGCTTCCTTTATTATCATAAATCAAACAAATGAAGAAACTATCCTAACTATGTCTAGTGGACAGCAAATTGAATTTCAGCTATTAAATGAGGCAAAAGAAGTCGTTTACACATATTCAGCAAACAAAATGTTCATCCAAGAAATAGAAGAGAAAAAACTTCAGCCTGGTGAGAAATGGGCAATACCATTAAATTTACAAGAAGAACTTTTAGGAGTACTAGCCGGTTCTTATAACTTGGTCGTTTGGTCAACTGCAGAAGGGTTAGAAGATCTTAAGGTCGAAACTGATTATGATTGGGCGGGAGATCCAACTAGTCATACTCCTGGAAAATTGGTTGTGGAATCACAAGAAGTCACTTATGTCGGACAAATTGATCTTCATTCTATTGAAGTGAAAAATCTTGATGGAGCAACAGAAGTTATGCGACTATCTGAGGTTGCCATTCCTTTCTTTGAAGGATTAGAGGAAAGTACGCAAATACTCGTTGAATATGTAGTAGAAAATGAACAAAAGGTGATTCAATCTACTCGTCTAACAAAGTGAGAATATGAATAGCCCTATCCCTCTTTAAAATAAGGATAGGGCTTTTTGTATAGTGGTTTCCATTGTCTATGTGTCTAAGTTATTCTTCGTTCATGCCGATGCAGCGTTCACATTCATATAAGGATGATTCTACTTGCTCTTGAATAACACATCCACATTCACGACAATGTTTTGTATTTACTTCTTGATTTTTTATTTTCATGCAGATCACCTCCTATAATAGTCTGTTTTTTTAACTAATTTTCTCGTAGCCTGGCAACGTCAGAAATTCGATAAATTCATCTTTATTCACTAATGAAAGGAATAATTCAGCTGCCTCTGTGTATCTACCTTTTAAGTATGCTTCATTGCCAAAGGTACCTTTTAGTTTCCCAAGTTCTTCTGTAAGCACTTGTTCTACAAGTGGAATACTGATTTTACGATTATCTTCTAGTTTTCCTTCTGGATGGCGAATCCATTGCCATACTTGTGTCCGAGAAATTTCTGCTGTCGCTGCATCTTCCATCAAGTTATTGATAGGTGCTGCTCCATTCCCTCGCAACCATGATGCTATATATTGAACCCCTACGCTACAATTTAATCGAAGACCTTCTTCTGTAATTGTCCCCTCCGGTACCTCGAGTAAATCTTTAGCTGTTACTTGAACATCTTCCCGTTTTCGATGGATTTGGTTAGGTGTTGGCATATGCTCTTCAAACTGTTCCCATGCTACTGGTACTAAACCTGGATGCGCTACCCATGTTCCATCATGTCCATCCGTTGCTTCTCTTCGTTTATCTTCCCTTACTTTTGCAAAAGCCGCTTCGTTAGCATCATCATCGCCTTTAATTGGGATTTGTGCTGCCATTCCCCCAATCGCTGAAGCATTACGACGGTGACAAGTTTTAATGCAAAGCTGCGTATACGCTCTCATGAAAGGTGATGTCATTGTTACTTGACCACGGTCCGGTAAAATCACATGCGACTGATTGCGAAGTCGTTTAATATAACTGAATATATAATCCCAACGTCCACAGTTTAGACCTGCCGAATGATCACGTAGCTCATATAAAATTTCATCCATCTCAAATGCTGCCATAATCGTTTCAATCAACACAGTTGCTTTGATTGTTCCAGTTGGAATACCTAGTTGCTGCTGAGCATAAACGAAGATGTCATTCCAAAGCCTAGCTTCTAGATGGCTTTCCAACTTTGGTATATAGAAATATGGACCAGTTCCACGTGCGATAAGCTCTTTTGCATTGTGGAAGAAATAAAGTCCAAAATCAAAGAAGCTACCAGAGATTGGTTTCCCATCGATTTGTACGTTTTTCTCCATAAGATGCAGTCCTCTTGGGCGTACGAGAAGTACTGCCACTTCCTCTTTCAAGCTATATACTTTCCCATTATCCTGCGAAAAAGAAATAGTTTTTCGCACTGCATCTCGCATATTTAATTGGCCTTCAATCATATTCTCCCAAGTTGGAGAAGTGGCATCTTCAAAACAAGCCATAAAAGCTTTTGCGCCAGAGTTTAATGCATTTATAACCATTTTACGATTTACTGGACCAGTAATTTCTACACGGCGATCTTGTAAGTCTTTAGGAAGTGGAGCAATTGTCCAATCTCCCTCACGGATTTCTTTTGTTTCTGGCAAAAAGTCTAATGTACCACCGTTATCTAGCTTTTCTTGACGTACTTGGCGTGCTGCCAGCAATTCTTTTCTTCTTTCATCAAATAACTGATGAAGAGAAGCTACAAAGTCTAGTGCTTCGGGAGTTAAGATTTCTTGAATTCCTTCTACTTCTTTTCCTATGATTTCAATCTTTTTTGTAATTGCTTGTTCCATCTATCGTTCAGCCTCCAATCAACTTACTTCTCAAGAAAATTGTGCCACCTCAGTAGAACCTTTCATTGCAGTAGTAGAAGAAGTACCTCCTGAAATTACTTGAGAAATATCATCAAAGTATCCTGTTCCTACTTCACGTTGATGTTTTGTAGCAGTATAACCTTTTGTTTCATTTGCAAATTCTGCTTGTTGAAGTTTAGAGTATGCAGCCATTCCGTTTGTTTTATATTCATGCGCCAATTCGAACATGCTATGGTTTAATGCATGGAATCCAGCAAGCGTTACGAATTGGAACTTATATCCCATTCTTCCTAATTCAACTTGGTATTTTGCGATTGTTTCTTCATCTAAGTTTGCTTTCCAGTTAAAGGATGGTGAACAGTTATATGCTAGCATTTTATCAGGGAATTCTGCGTGAATAGCATCTGCGAATTGTTTTGCTTCCTCTAAGCTAGGGTGAGATGTTTCACACCAGATTAGATCTGCATAAGGTGCATACGCTAAGCCGCGAGCGATAGCTTGCTCAATCCCTGGTTTAGTACGATAAAATCCTTCAGGAGTTCTTTCGCCTGTAATAAAATCATGGTCGCGAGAGTCGATATCACTTGTTACCATATCTGCTGCGTCAGCATCTGTACGAGCGATTAATACAGTTGGTACACCTGAAACATCCGCTGCTAAACGAGCTGCTATTAGATTACGAACAGCATTTTGTGTTGGAAGAAGTACTTTACCACCTAAGTGTCCACATTTCTTTTCAGATGCAAGTTGATCTTCTAAATGAACTCCTGCTGCTCCTGCTTCAATCATACCTTTCATTAATTCAAACACGTTTAGAGGTCCACCAAATCCCGCTTCAGCATCTGCAACAATGGGAGCAAACCAATCAAAACCATCTTCTCTTCCTTCCGCATGGTCAATTTGGTCTGCACGTTGGAAAGCTTGGTTAATACGTTTTACTACAGCAGGTACACTGTTTGCCGGGTATAAGCTTTGATCCGGATACATTTGACCAGAAAGGTTTGCATCTGCTGCTACTTGCCAACCACTCAAATAAATTGCTTGAAGCCCTGCTTTTACTTGTTGTACTGCTTGATTTCCTGTTAAAGCTCCAAGTGCATTTATAAACTCTTCTGTATGAAGTGAGTTCCATAAACGTTCTGCACCTTTACGAGCTAATGTATGTTCAATTTGAATAGATCCACGAAGTTTAATTACCTCTTCTGGTGAATACGGGCGTTCAATCCCCTTCCAACGTTCATTTTGCTCCCAATCCTTACGTAATTCTTCCACCTGTTGTTGTCTCGTTGACATATTTAACACACTCCTCAATTTTTTAATTATAACTGTCTGAAAAATATGACTTTCTTACTGTATCATAACAGTTATATTTCTTGTACATTAATATATAACAGATTAGAATTGTTTGTATCGTTTTTAGGATAAGAGAGGATTTTTTTAGGATGAATAACAAATAAGAAGGACGAATGCAGAAAATTATGAATTTGGAGGAGATGCAATGGAAATTTCGAAAGATTATTTAAAACAGTATAGTAGTTTACTAGAGGAATGGATTCCAAAAGAAGCCTCTATTGCAATAGCAATTGGCGATCAGTACATCTATTACATGCCAGGGAAATACGATTTACGAATTAAAGAAGGACAAAAGATACAACCAGGATGCATTGCAGATTTAGTTTTAAAAAGTGGTTGTAGAACAGAAGCTTTAATAGATGAAACACCTTCTCAGCTCTCCTATTATGGGGTAGGATATCCGATAAAAATAAATGAAGAAAATGCAGTAGTGGTTGTTATACTTCCCCCTAAGCTAGCTGTACCACCTGCTCCCCCTTATCGATTTTTGACAGGCAAACTTGAAGAAGAATGGCGTCCAATACCAATAGAAAAAATAGCATACATGGAAAGTCTACAAAAAAAAACATGGTTTTATTCCGACAAAGAACCATATAAAACAAATATTCCATTAAAGGAATTACAGCAACGACTTCCTGAGTCCTTTTTAAGGATTCATCGCTCATATATCGTTAACATATCTTTTATCGATCGCATCATACGAGATTTTTCGTCTAATCTATTGGTACTTCTTCAAGATGGTACAGAACTTCCTGTAAGTCAGTCTTATAACGCTGAAGTTAGAAGTGTATTGGGATTTTAAGATTATAGTAGGAGTGTTTCAATAAGAAGTTAACCTTTTATAAGGAGAAATGGTCGCGGTTAGTTTATATTTGGTTGCGGTTATTCGAGAATTGGTCTCTCTTCATCGTGAAATGGTCTCGGTCAGCATCCAATTGGTTGCGCTCTGCCATTTAAAGGAAAGTGTCCAGTCAAAGAAATAGGAAAAGGTGGTAAGGGAAAAACCCTTATCACCTTTTTTCTAGTAATAAATTTTTTAATCAATTCGAATTCTATATCTTAGTAATGTTGAAGCGACAATTGCTATTACAAAAGGGACAGACCATTCTTTGAAATTGAAAGGCAATGCCCCTCCTATCCATTCTATTTCACGTATTTACTACTACTTTTGTAGAGGATAAATTCACCTGATTTGCAATGGTATCTCCAACAGGGCAATGGGCTTCAATAAATTCCTTATATGCCTGTATTTTCTCTTCGGGAGCATCTGTTTCGATATGGAACGTATATCGAATATCGGAAAAACCTGGTCTTACGTCCGATTTTCCAAAGAACCCATCCAGATCAATATCCCCTTCTAATTCGACCCAAAAGTTTTGAAGATCAACATCAAATTTTTCAGCATAAGTTCTAGCAACAATAGATTGGCATGCACCTAACGCAGAGAGTAAAAGCTCTACTGGACTCATCCCATGATCTGTACCACCAAAATTTTTAGGCTCATCTATTATAACTTTGTGACCTCTAGCTTCCGCTTCTACTAACATATTTTCTTTTAAAACCGTTTTCGCACTATAAGTTGTAATTGCCATTTATAATTTCTCCTTTTCATTTTGGAATTTATATAAAAAAATTTCTTATTAAAGAGTGTTTAGTAAGTTCCTCTCATACTACACTCCCCATTTGGGAAGGGAGGCAGGATGTTATAAATATCTTTCATTAGACATAATTAACAGATTCTTACGTAGTTTCTAATGGTAGTGATGGATCTTTTGCCCATTCAGTTAAAGACCCATCATAAACAGCTACATTATGTTGTCCAAGTTTATTTAAAACAAATGCATTCCAAGTTGCTGCAATTGCACTTCCGCAATACGTAATGACTTTTTTATTCGGATCAAGAGCCCCAACTTTTTCGAATTTATTACGTAACTTTTCTTCGTCATATAGCTCTTTTGTTTCGCTATCAGAGTGTGAACCAAAAAATACGTTGACACTACCAGGTATATGACCGAGTCTTCCGTACGTATTGACCTCTCCGTTATAGTGTTCTTCTGTTAAGCTATCAATGATAATCACATTTTCATCATCAATTGCTCTAAGAACATCTTCTTTTGTTACAAATAATTCCGGTTTTCTGAGACTAGTAAATTTTCCTGGCGGGTAAGAACCTGGTTCAGTTGTAACAGGACGTCCTTCATCTAACCATTTCGGGAATCCACCATCAAGAACGGCCACATCCTCAAACCCTTCGTAACGTAATTGCCATGCAAGACGGGTTGCCCAATGAGATGCAATGATAGGTGCCCCTACAATGGCTCCCTGATCATATACAACCACACGTGTACCTTCTCCTACTCCTAGATTGCTAATCTTTTCTATAAATCTTTCTCGAGAAGGAAGAGTAAAGGCAAATTCCGAATCAGGATCGGAAAGCTCTTTATGTAAATCTGCAAAAACAGCTCCAGGAATATGGCCCTTTTCATACGCTTCTTTTCCAGACCAAACATCGTAGTAGCCGTCTTTTTCAGGATGCTTTAAAAAAGTTGATGCATCTAGTAATCTCAGATTTGGATCATTCAATCTTTCCGCTAGCCATTCTGTTGTTACTATTAATGGTATCTTACTCAAAGTATTTCTCCCCTTTAACAATAATATTTTAATATCAATTATTCCTATTTATTTACTATGTTTAAATTAAAGTAATAATACCACTTTATTTTAGTATTTTCCATCATAAAGGTCCGAATTGTTAGATTATTTTAAATATCTAAAAAGTATAAAAGGTTGTAATAATTTCTCTTAAATAAATGCAGCTTCTATAAAAGGAAAAAGCACCAAACGAGTTTACTCGCTGACGCCCTGTTCACATGGTTATGTTGCATCTGACCGCCAATACATAGCGACTGGATTCCTTCTTAGTGGATATTGCCCTAGACTTTTTTAGTTTCTGTTTCTCCTTTAGAAAGTCACGATCAATAGAAAAAGAGATCCGCCATTCTCGGCAAACCTCTTTATATCTTTTTATTTGATTTGCTTCCAATCGTTAACACTACAATACTACCAAGCAATAACAAAATTCCTATCCAAGACATTATGCTAAGATTCTCTCCAACTATGAATACACCTAAAATAGCAGCTGTTGTTGGTTCTGCTAAAGACAACGTAAGTGCAGAGGATGAAGGTATTTTGTTTAATCCTCTAGCATATAAGACGTACGCAATACTAGTAGTGGCAAGACCTAAGTAAAAAATAATTCCTATATTTCCTGCATCCTTTAACCAGCTTACATCATAAATAAAGAAGAATGGCATGAGTAGCAATGCACTAACCGAGAATGTCATTGCTACAGCAGGTATCGCTTCTTCTTTTTCTAATAATGACTTACTAGAAATCGTGTACAAAGCAAAGACCACACCCGCTACAAGAGAATACATGATACCAATTGGATTTATAGTAATCTCACCTTTATTTAAAAATAAAAACAAACATCCGACGATTGCAAATAAAGTCGAGATTACCCATATTCGTGATGGTCGTAATTTTAAGAAAAGCCATTCGATAATTCCCGAAAACACTGGAGCACTTCCAATAGCAACTACACTTGCAATCGCTACACCTGTTAGTTTAACGGAAGAAAAGAATAATAGTTGAAAAAGTGCGATACAAATTGCTGCATAGAACGTTTCCTTCCAAGACCATGTTTTAAATTTAATTTTTTTCAATAAAACCATAAAGATTAATAGAGAAAAACCACCTACAGAAGATCGTCCCGCACTAATAATAAAAGGATGTGCATTGTCTGGCAAAAACGTTTGTGCAGTACCCGTCGTACCCCATAATATAGCGCCTAGTAGTACAAATATGTATGGTAAAACAGACATTTCTTCACTCCCAACTCCTTCTATATATTAACTTTCAATATAGCACATATTGAGATAGAGGCAATCGTATCTTATACTAATAAAGATAGGAGGCATTAACTATGTATATGACAGTGGAAGAAACCGCAAATTATTTATCAATGCCTATTGAACAAGTGAAACGATATATCGCTGAAAAAAAAATTCGTGCTATTTTTGACGGTGAAGATTATTACATTAATAGCGCTCAATTTGATACGCATATGCAGCAATTAGAAGAATTAAGACGTCAAATTGACGAGTGGCGCAATACTCCAATTCCAGATGATTTGGACGTAAAGGACGAAGATTAATCGAAAAAATAGTCAGACTGTAGAAAAACTCGAACAAAATGAGTTATCTGCAGTCTTTTTATTATAGCTTTCCCCGGAGGAACGGTCACTTGTCCAATGCCTAATTCATTATGATAATAAAATTACAGAGTAAATATAAATACTCATAGAGTACTACTCTCGTAAATGATAGAGATAATTTAGCAAAGAACAATATTAAAGGCAGTTGGAATGAACACATTCCCAACTGCCTTTTGTCTTCAATCTAATGAGGAGAAACCCTTTATTCTCTTTTTAGATTGTAATCATGAACCCTGCACGTTTGCCAATGATTTCTGCATAATCTTCTACCATGACACTTGCAGTTGGGTACATACCTGCTCCAGGTCCGACAAGTGTAAGCGTACCAATATAGTTTGTATCTAAGGAAACTGCGTTGTTTACACCTTCGATAGCATATAACGGATGATCTGGACCAACAAGTTGTGGTCCTACAGAAGCGAAAAGCTCTCCATTTTCGTCTTGCTCTATTTCTGCAACATGGCGATAACGAAATCCTTCTTGCTTCGCTTTTTTCACATCCTCTAATGAAATCTCGTCAATACCAACTACACGTACGTCATCCCAATTCGGTTGTTTTTTAAATGCAAGTGCACTCAGAATCATTAACTTACGGAATGCATCTTGGCCAGAAATGTCATTGTATGGATCGGCTTCTGCATAACCTAACGCTTGCGCTTCTTTTAGAGCGTCGTCAAACTGACATTCATTTAAGCGCATTTGTGTCAAAATATAGTTAGAAGTTCCATTTAGAATACCTTGAATTTTTTTCACTGAATTCACTTGAAGTAAATTTTTCAATGTTTTAATAACCGGAACCCCGCCTGCTGTTGTTGCTTCATATCCGATAAAAACACCACGTGACTTTGCACGTTCATGTAGCTGAATACTATATTTAGAGAACATCACTTTATTTGCTGTAATGACATGACATCCCTTATCAATGGCTCTACATAGATAGCCATAGGCTGGTTCTTCGTTCACAATAGCTTCAAACACAACTTGAAGTCCAGGAATATTAATAATATCCTCGAAATCATCTGTAACTAGAACACCAGGCGTTGCAGGTCTTTCTTTTGCTAAATTATTAATTAGAATAGCACTAATTTCAATATCTAATCCTAAAGACTTTTTAAGATCTTCTCTTTTTTCATTCACAATGTGATAAATTCCTTGGCCAACTGTTCCAAAACCTAGAATCGCTGCTTTTATTTTCGCCATACTTTCTCCTCCACTTGAATCTGCACAATTGAGCTTCTACATTCATATTTTAATAAAATCTCTATCGCAACTTTTTACGATTGACTATTTTACATATTGTAGACTATTTTAGCCCAATTAACAACAAAATTCTATCTAGAGAGGACATTTGTTTTTCCTACAAGTACTTTATCAAGTGCATTTTGTAAATCCTCTACTGCCTCTAGACCAACAGACAAGCGGATTAAGTCTTCTGTAACACCCGATTTCACTAAGTCTTCAGGTGTTAATTGTTGATGAGTTGTAGATGCAGGATGAATAATTAATGATTTTGCATCTCCTACGTTTGCTACATGGGACCAAATCTCAATATTATCAATAATATGTCTTCCCGCTTCTTTTCCGCCCTTCACTCCAAAAGTTAAGATAGAACCGAAGCCATTGTGTAAATATTTATGTGCGATTTCATGGGACGGGTGATTTTCTAAACCTAAATAGTTAACCCATTCCACTCCTTCATGGTTAGATAAGTACTCTGCAATCTTTTGTGCATTTTCATTGTGCTTCGGCACTCGTAGATGAAGTGTTTCTAAACCTTGTAAAAAAGAAAATGCTGCTTCTGGGCTTAGTGCAGGACCAAAATCGCGAAGCAATTGAACACGTAGTTTTATTGCAAACGCTACGTTTGGAACATCAATTCCATATCGTAAGCCATGATAGGTAACATCTGGCTCTGTAAAACCAGGGAACTTTTCTGAATTCCAATCAAAGTTACCACCATCTACAACTACTCCTCCGATAGTTGTTCCATGTCCGCCGATCCATTTCGTAGCTGAATGGATCACAATGTTGGCACCGTGTTTAATTGGATTAGCACCGTACGGGCTTGCAAATGTATTATCCACTAATAATGGAACACCTACTTCATTTGCAACCGCTGAAACTTTCTCTACATCTAGCACATTCAAACTTGGATTCCCAATAATTTCAGCAAAAAACCCTTTCGTTTTGTCCGTCACTGCTGCTCGGAAGTTTTCTGGATCAGTTGAATCTACAAATTTTACGCTAATACCATAACGAGGCAATGTATGTGCGAATAAATTAAAAGTACCACCATATAAGTTTTCCGCTGCAATGATTTCATCGCCCGCTCCTGCAATATTCAAAATGGAAAATGCAATTGCCGCCATACCAGAAGATAGTGCAACAGCAGCAGTTCCACCTTCAAGAAGAGCAACTCGTTGTTCAAAAACATCTACAGTAGGATTAGTTATACGTGAATAAATATTGCCCGTCTCTTTTAGTGCAAACAAATTTTGGGCATGGTTTGTATCACGAAATACAAAAGAAGTTGTTTTGTGAATTGGCACTGCTCGTGAACCTGTAACTGGATCTGGTTGCTGACCACCGTGTAAAAGAAGTGTTTCTGGTTGGAAATTTGACATTTTGAATTCCTCCTAAATAATATTTTTAGATGGGCACATATGGATGCAGGAGAGGATTAAAAGACACGCAAAAGCACCTATGTCTGCCAGAAAACGCATCGTTAGTCGGACAAACAACAAAAACCCCTCTTCTTTAAGAAGAGGGGTGCGGTTTCGCATATTCCTCCTCTTATCTTCCAAATTCGCTCGTGAATTTGTAGGATTTAGCACCTTTCCAAGTTTAGAACTTGTTGGTTGCCGGGCATCGCAGGGCCTATTCCCTCCGCCACTCTTGATAAGAGTATTAGATTAGTTATTCCATCTTGTTACAAAGTATAAAACTCTATTAATCTATAAGTCAAGTATTTTTATAAAAATTCTGAAACTTCTTTAAGGCTTGTACGTTTAATGTATGGAGGTTATTTTGAGGAGGTGTTGTAATGGGAATATGGATTATTACTATTTTTATAATAAGTTATTTAATTGGTTCTATTCATGGTTCGAAGGTCGCTCAGTTTTTTAGCGGAATCAATATTAAAGCAGAAGGTCTCAAAAATTCAGGTGCTTCTAATGCAGCCGTTGTGCTTGGAATGAAATACGGAATACTTGTCGCTTTCATCGATATTTTTAAAGGTGTATTTGTGATTATCGCAACCAGGCTTTTTATGCAGCAAAATGGTTCATTTTCTAGTTTAGAACAGGATGCACTTCTTTACTTAGCTGGGGCTGCTGTCATTTTAGGTCATAACTTTCCTATTTATACTGGATTTAAGGGCGGAAAAGGAACAGCTTCTATTATTGGCATCCTTTTAGCTATTTATTGGCCTGTGGGGTTGATCGGGCTTTTATTATTAATTGGTACAACTATTTTAACGGACTACTTATTAATTGGTGTTTTTGTTTTTTATTTTGTATTTTTAAGCGAGGCTATATGGTTTTCGGAAGGATATATACCAGTTGCAATTGCGAGCTTTTTATTCGTAATGGCACTCATTTTGCATATAGAAAACTTTCGTCGTTTAGCTCGTAAAGAAGAGATGAGAATTTCTACTTTTTTAAAAAGAAAAAAACCTTCTTTATAAAAGAAATGAGTGAATTGGAATGACTAAAAAAATGAGGTGGATTGTGCTTATCCCTTTGTTTGTTCTTGCCGGTGGGGTTGGTTTGTGGACGCTTACTAGTAAATGGATGGAAGACGGTTTAAATCCTAAAGCTGATGGTTCAAACGAATACGCCATTGTACTCGGTGCAAAAGTAAAAAAAGGGAATGTTCCTTCGCTTTCATTAAGGTACAGATTGGAATCTGCACTTGCGTATGCCAATGAATACCCTCATGTTACCTTTGTACTTTCTGGAGGACAAGGACCTGACGAAGATATTGAGGAAGCGGTCGTAATGAGAAATTTTCTTTTGGATAATGGAATATCAGAAGACAGGCTAATCATTGAAGATCAGTCGACATCTACTTATGAAAATTTATTATTTTCCCAAGAGTTATTGCCAGAAAACGTAAAGTCTGTGACGATCATTACGAGTGACTACCATCTACAGCGAGCAAAAATACTTGCTAAAAAACTAGATTGGGAAACGGATGTGGTAGCAGCAAAGACTCCCGAAGTGGTGGAAGCGAAAGTCCGCTTACGTGAGCGTGCCGCACTTTTAAAGACTTATATTGTCGGTAAATAACTCCGAGTACTCGGAGTTATTTTGTCTAAGAAATTCGTGCTTTTCTACCTTCCCTACAAACTAGTTTCATAAGTGAACGGTGGGTTGTAGGAACCAGTGTAAAAAAGATGTCTATTGTTCTGCGCAATGGCATTGGACAAATAATGGGTTTGTTTTTATGAACGCCATTCAATGCAATTTTAGCTAGTTTTTCTGGAGACATAATTGATCTATGCTTGTTGCATATACGTCCGCTACTATTTTTGCACCAGTACTATTTAAATGGATTCCATCTAAAGTTAGATGAAGTCCTCTTTTTTTAGATAACTCGTCGATTTTAGAGGGTTTCTTATAGAAGAAAACATCCAGCATGACTCTCAAAGGATTTGTGCTAATGTAATCTGAGCTGTTCATATTAACTAAGTGCTCCTCAAAAGCTGTTTGTAGATTAACATAATCTATCCCTTTCATTTTACTAATGGATTCAATGATGGCAGCCAACTCTTTTGTTTCTTTATTAGAAGAATTCTGAAGGTTTTCTCCAACTATTGATGGCGATATGGCAATTACTTTTTTAGAAGAAGAAATTATCATATCTAAAATTTTCTCATATACCTTTTTAAACTCCTCATGATCATTTACCACTGGTTGTGCTTGAACACTCAAGAGTTTAGAATATACATCGTTAACACCAATCCAAAGAAAGACTAAATCATAATCAGTGGCTAGTTTCGTTTTTGTTAACCGTAGATGCAAGCTTTTAACTGTTTCCCCTGGTTTTCCAAGATTGACGAAAGTGGCAGTCGGATACCTTTCTTTTAATATTTGAAAGAAAGAAATGCCAGGTCTACCTTCTGTTAGACTGTCTCCAATGAACCCGATTTTCATATCAATTCCCCCTTTTTTTAATCGAAGCTAAAAAGATTGTAATTGCCTGTTTAAAAAGTGGCTCTAGTTTACTTAAATCTTGGGTGGTATTTGTAAGTTGGCACAAGCCTCCAAGCCATGTTCCTAATAGGGCAGTCCACTCCTCTATATTTCCATCTTGAAATTCTCCTCTTTCAATCCCATCTTGAAAAATTGAATGGTAAGAACCCATTGGTATTACTGCTAGCTCGTATAATTTCTTAACGGATTCAGGATTTGATTTTGGATCAGATGCTAACTCCTGCCCAGCTTTTAATAGTGGTGTCTGATAATTGTATAAAACATGCATAGCCATTCCATACCATTTCTCTGTAGCAGTTGTATAAGCCGATTGCTTTTCCAACCATTTTGCAAGCCATTCACGCATTGATTTTTGTGCTAATAAAACAAAAAGCTTTTCTTTATTTTCAAAATGATAATAAATATGTCCCTTACTATAACCAGAAGCTTTTGAAATATCCTCTACAGATGTTTGAATGTACCCCTTTTCAGAAAATAAAAGGAAAGCTTTGTCCATTATTGTTTGTCTTGCTTTATCACTGTCATAACGTCTTTTATTCAATATATTAAAGCTCCTTCTTACATTTGAACGCTCGTTCTAATTTAATTATAAGTTATATAACTGAAAATTCAAAACGTTTTAATAATAATTAATGAAATTGACAATGTTAGCGAAATATCTTCCCCCTGCTGTTATTAAAGCAACTTGATGAGCTAGACATATGGTTAAGTGTTTTTCCTAGCTTTTTAATGGCACATAATAAAAGAGAGCCCAAAATATTGAATTAGTCTCTCTTCTCTTTATAAAAATTTTTTATGCAATTGTTCAGGATCTTTTAGGAAATACAATATATTCCGATTTAGTTATATAATCTAAATGTAGCTGTACTATATGCAATTAAGTCACCTTTTTCATCGATAACTTTGCCATTTAAAATCGCCGTATTGTCTGAGCGATATACAAGGTCCCCAATTATTTCAGTAGTCCCTTCAAAGACACTTTTTATAAACCTAACTTCCATTTGAATTGTCGATGCAGCCTTAACTCCCAATGACCTAGATGTTAGCCCCATTACGATATCTAGACCAGACATTATCACTCCCCCATGCAACATATCTTGCAAATTGGAAATGTTTGGCCTTTTTTTTATTTGAATGATTGCTTTACCATATTCAACACTTTTACATTCAAATCCTATATGCTTAAAAAAATTCGATTCTTCAAACTCGTTAATCAAAGAAGAAAAATTCCCCATATAAACCCCCTATACACCATTAAGTAATAGATAGCTGTTATGATTAAACACTTTTTCTACAATTGCTCGGTTCCGTGAACGTATTCAAATTGTTATTCGACAGAAATTACTTTAAATTATACCATTTTAAAAAATCCATGTAGATTTAAATAGTTTTAAAAAAGATGAGTTAGCGTATGCTATCTCATCCTTAAGGTATTATCTCATTTAGCTATTGATTTCTCATCTTTGGTTAATATTTTTTAAGATAGTAATTAATCAAGAAATTAATCTTATTAAATTTTTTGATATTGTATTTTTGCCAAATGACGTTCCATCTGACCTAAGTGACTATCTATATGTTTAATAATTAAATGATCTATTAAGAAAGATAGCGGTTTGCCATCAAAATTAGGGTTATAGCTCGGTGCAGTTTTTTCTAGGTCTTCCGTTTGGACTTTACCTAATGCTCGCTCTGTAACAGGAATTAGTGATTGGAGACGATCAATCGCTTGTTCTTTCGAAACAGAAGCAACATAGTTTTCTTCAACAGCAGCTAAACGTCTAACATGTTCATGATTACGCCCCCATTTTGCCCCTGGAACGATTAATAACGCTTCTAAATCTGCTACCCAGAATTCTACTGCTTCGTTGACATGACAAGCAATTTGCATAACTGACCATTCTTCATCAGAAGGCTTCTTATATAATAATGATGTTTCAGTTGTTTCTATTAAACTAACCATTTGATGGATGATTGATTTGACTTTCGTAGAACTTTCTTTCAAATTTTCTAATGTCATTGTAAAATACTCCTTAGTCTTAGTTTTCTAAACCGTTCTTTGTGATACATTATAAATACAAACGGAGAAAGGAATTAATTTAATGTCTAACAATACAACCATCGGCTCTTTAATTTTGGGAATTCAAATTATCGATACCGTTGCGCAAAGTGATATTCCTTTAAGATTTTCAGATATTCAAGAAACGACAGGTATTTCCAAAAGTAATTTATATAAATACTTAAATACATTAACGCAAATGGACTTATTATACCGTGATCAGAAACGTGGTCATTACTCATTAGGCTATAAATTTTTAGAATACGGAACTGCAGCAATGCAAAATGCTGATTTTATAGATAGATTAACTCCGTATTTTAAAGAAATAAGTAAACTCACAAGTATGACGACTTTACTTGTAACTTGGGTTAATGATGGACCTGTCATTACGAATTTATGGAATACAAATTACGGGTTAAATATTGGTGCACAGGTAGGAACAAAATTACCATTATCTTCAGCGTCGGGTAAAATATTTGCAGCCTATGCCAACTCATTAGAAATAACAAATTGGATTGAACAAGAACAACAATCAATTGAACAATTTAACATAGCTAAATTTCAACATGAGCTAAAGCAAATAAGGAAAGAAAACTTTACTTATGCCTATGAACCACTTGTACGTCATGTATCGTCTATCGGCTTTCCGATTCTTAACTACAAACACGAGCTAGTAGGTGCTTTTTCTGTAGTTGGTTTTACTGAAGATGTACCTAGTGCCTTCGATTCCGAAATCATTCAACGTATTATTTCAATGAGTAAAGAAATGTCTGCTATATATGGTTATAAGGAGAAAGAGGAATAAAAAACCTCGTTCCAGACTGTAAACCAAAACCAGTTGGCTAATTAGATTCTTAAAATGTTTTGATTTTTTGTTATCATCTTCTATTAACTTAAGACCGTTCCAGGCGGACGCGTTCCGCCGGCATGGCTTCAGCCGCTTCCCTCGCTACGCTCAGTCCAGGGTCTTCAGCTCATGCTATTCCGGCTGGAGTCGCCGCCTTCCACTCCAATCAACTATTATCCGCTTTTCAATTAAAAAATCATTATGCCATTAATAGAGTAAGTTTTTATCACTACATTTTTTCAATTAGTATTTATAGAAAATCGTTGAAAAAGGTGACACTCCTGCGGGAATAGCGTTAGCCGAAGACCCCGCAGCGCAGCGAGGAGGCTAAGGCAACGCCCGCGGAAAGGGAGCCGTTTCAACGATTTTCTTATTTATCGGACGACATTATTTAGTAAGTAAAATTCTATAGACTTTTTCAGTGCCCTCAGCGTAGGTGAGGAAGGGAGGCTAGGGACGCCTCGTCAAATGGAAGGCGATCTAAGTTCGCCACGTCCTGCGGCAACGATTGCGTGACCCCATTCTTTGGCCTCGACGCCTTCATGACCAACTTCCTGTTGGCCCAAGTGGCTCGGCACTCACCCGCGGTAGGCTTCGGAAAACCTGGTTTGTCTACAATCTTAAAGAGGAATAGATTCTCTTTCTTTTTTATTTTATTAAGCTTTTACCTCGTTTTTTCGAACGTTGAAATAGTTATATAAATGGTCTGCTACTTCATAGTCTGTTGCCTTATGTTTACTGAAGATAGTATCCCTTAGTAAAATCTTGATCTCATCTTCCGCATGAATAATTTCTCCCCACTTACGTGCAGATGTTTGGACCATTGCACTTCGTGGTTGTCTTTCAGATTGGTATTTGTTAAAAGCCTCATTATAAGTAGCTTCTGAACTCAGTGCCTCACCTAAAACATAGGCATCTTCTAATGCCTGTGCTCCACCTTGTGCTAAATATTGAAGCATTGGATGTGCCGCATCACCTAACAATGTAACATTGCCTTCTGTCCAATTTTCAATTGGCAAACGGTCAAACATTGCCCAACGGAATTGCGTAGAAATAAACTCTAACGCACGCTCTACCAATGGATGGGCTCCTTCAAAGCGTTGTACCATTTCTTCTGGTGTCCCCCAGTCGCCGTCTGGCTTGTAATCATATGTTTTGAACACAACAACTTGATTATAAAGTTCACCACGACGTACAGGATATTGTACTAAATGTAGGTTTGGGCCAATCCACATAATCACATCATCCATTGCTACATCACCTTTAGCAGTGATTTCTTCAATTGGAATCGTTCCACGGTATGCAACATATTCAGAGCAAATTGGCTCGTCATTCGAGAATAATTTACGTATATTCGATTTTAAACCATCAGCACCAATGATCGCTTCGGCACTAAACGTTTCCCCTTTTTGGTTTGTTACAGTTGCTTGCCCCGCTTCTTGCTCTACTGTTTGAATAATTTGGTCGTTCATAAATTTGATACGGTCTTGTTTTTGACATGCTTCAAACAATACTCTGTGTAAATCTGAACGATGCAGTACAACATACGGTTGTTTAAAATGTTCTTGGAAGCCTTCCGTTAAATCTAAAACAGCTAACTCTTTTGCAGTATAAACATCTTTCAATACTAGACGTTTTGGAAAAACAGAAACTTTAGCTATTTCTTCCTTCACACCTAGTTGATCTAAGACAAATAGTGCATTTGCGCCTAATTGGATCCCCGCACCAACTTCACCAAACTCAGGAGCTTGTTCTAAAACAGCTACGGACTTGTCTGTTCGCTGTACAATTGAAAGTGCCGCGGCTAAACCCCCAATTCCTCCACCGACAACGATAACATCACTGATTTTTGTCATAATTAATGACCTCCTAATCTATAATTGCAATTACACAAATAGAGAACAATGTTTCTTTATAATGAAAACTTACCTTAATTGTGTTATATTTGTCAATGATAAAACGTAATATTCTAACTTTTCTAAACTAGAATACTAACATCATTTAATAGATTATTTGTCTCTTAACCACAACAAAAAAAGCTTTTACAGTGCACATCACAGTTGTATTTAAACAGAAAGAAGGCATCTAAATGGTAGAAAAAAAACAGCGAATTATCCAATCGTTACAAACCGGGTTAGGATTACTGGAAATGATAGCGAAAGAACGAAGACCTATGAACTTCACAGAAATTCAGCAACTATCAAATATGACAAAAAGTAATACCCATAAATATTTAATGACATTTATCCAGTCAGGGTTTCTGTACCGAGATCCGGTCACAAATACATATAAATTAGGCAATAAACTTATTGAGATTGGTAATATCGCACAACGAGATACTTCCATTGAAATTGTTGATCCTTATATGAAAGCTTTTACAGAAGAAACGGGCTTAACAGCATTAATTGCTATACCTTCCCTAGACGGCCCACTTATTAAAGAAATTTGGAGTGTTACATACGGTATTGATATTGGCGCGCAAAATGGTACGACACTGCCGTTAGTCTCATCTACAGGTTTTATTTTTTATGCATTTAAAGAAGGAATACAAATAAATAATTGGATAGAACAATCATTTAAGATATTGTCCTACCAAACACAACAAGCAATTGTACATGAAATCGAACAGGTGAAAGAGCAATTATTTGTAGCAAAAACAGAACCACTCATAGAACATATTTCTTCTTGTAGTGTACCCTTGTTCAATTTCAAATCAGAATTAGTAGCGGCAATTACAGCTGTTGGATTTAAAAATCTAATACCGAATGATTATCATCATCCTACTGCACAAAAAATGATAATGTTGTCGCAACAACTATCAAACTATTTCAAATAAAATAAATATTTATCCGAAAAATCTTGACATGCATATAGATAATGTATTATCTTTTCTATAAATAGAGAACATTGTATTCTATTTTGATAATAGGAGGATTATAATGAAATTAATTAACTATACACTCAATGGATTAACACGTGCCGGTGCAATTGTTGACCAACAAGTGATTGATTTAAATTATGCCTACGAAACGCAACTGCAAGCAGCTGGCGAATATCGTTATAAGGAAATTGCACATGCATATGTACCATCTACAACAGATGAGCTATATCAAGGCGGTAAAAAGTCTATTGAATTAGCACAACAAGCCGCAAACTTCATTTTGGCTAATTCAACATTATCTGCCCAAAAGGCTATTTACTCACTTGAAGAAGTAAAAGTAGAAGCACCAGTAATAAATCCGGGAAAAATTATTTGTGTAGGGCACAATTATAAAGAACATATTTTAGAAATGGGTCGTGAATTACCTACACATCCCGTTATCTTCGCAAAATTCGCAAACACTATTTTAGGTCCTGAAGACGATATCCCATTTCATCCAATTTCAGAGCAATTGGACTATGAGGCAGAATTCACATTCGTTATCGGAAAACGTGCACGTAATGTTGCAGAGGAAGATGCGTTAAATTACGTTGCCGGTTATACCATTACAAATGATGTGACATATCGTGATATTCAACGTCGCACATTACAATGGCTACAAGGAAAAACTGTAGATGGTTCTGCACCAATGGGTCCTTTTTTAGTAACATCTGATGAATTAAGAGATCCTTCTGGATTAGACGTCGTATTAACTGTAAATGGTGAAGTTCGCCAAAAAACAAATACAGCAAATTTAGTATTCTCTGTTCAGAAATTAGTATCATTCCTATCAAATTTGATGACGCTTGAACCAGGGGATGTTGTATTAACAGGTACACCTGGGGGTGTTGGGGTTGCAATGGATCCACCAACATTCTTAAAAGATGGCGATGTTGTACGTATTGAAATCGATAAAGTTGGTGCCTTAGAAAATAAAGTGGCTACTGGAGCAGGCTCACTAGTAAATGCATAACGTCTAGGCAATCTTTTCTTTGAAAAACAATAATGATGGTGAACAAAGTCAACATTAAAATCAATTTATTTGAGAAGGAGTCGAGGAAATATGGCTGGAGTATCTCCAGAAGTGGCAGAATTTATGAAAAGTAAAATCGTAACTGACTTTACCAATGAAATTTCTCAATATAACCTTGGACCGCTTTGGGAAGCAATTCCTGAAATTATGAACAAAACGCCTAAACCACAAGCTGAGGCCTACTTATGGTCAAAAGAATTAATTGATAAAAAAATGGCTGAAGCCGCGGAAATTTTCACACCTGAACGTGGTGGAGAGCGTCGCGCAATTTATTTTCAAAATCCTGGCTTAACATACCGTAAACCTTGGGGATGGGCTTCAACATCTCAGACTATTTATGCAGCCGTTCAAATGCTTCTTCCCGGAGAAAAAGCACCATCTCACCGTCATTCACAATCAGCACTGCGCTTCATTTCGGAAGGTTCAGGTGCTTATACAATCGTACAAGGTGAACGTATTTTCATGGAAGAGGGCGACTTCTTAATTACACCTAAAAACTTATGGCATGGTCATGAACATTTAGGTACAGAGCCAATGTTATGGATGGATGCATTAGATATCCCAACTTTGTATGCACTCGGTGGTACTTTCTTTGAACCGTACGAAGATGGCCTACAACAACCTGGTGTACCAGATAACTTTACGGAGCAACGTTATCGTGGTGGTATGGTTCGTCCAGTTGGGGATGATAAATTTACAGTCGCACCATTAGCAAACTATAAGTGGGATCGCACTTTAGATGGTATTAAAGGTTTAATGGCATTTGAACCAGATCAACACCATGGATTTGCTGTTGAATACATTAATCCATCGACAGGGAAATCTGCGAATCCAACATTAGGAACTCGCATGCAGCATTTACCAGAAGGTATGCATACAAAAGCATTGCGTCATACACATTCAACTGTTTATCATGCTCATAAAGGTGAAGGCTACACAGTTATTAACGGAGTACGCTTCGACTGGAAAGCAGGCGACTACTTTGTTGTGCCAAACTGGGCTTGGTATGAACATAAAGCAACAAAAGACTCATACCTGTTCTCTGTTAACGACATTCCAATCATGGATCGCTTCGAGTTAGAGCAAGAACAATCATATGAATCTAATAATGGTCACCAAGAGATTGCTAGTGAATTTAAAGCAGCGTTTCGTTAATACTTGAAAAAGAAACTCCCCAGTAGATGAGAGACAATAAATTAACCTTTACTGGGGAGTTTTATATATCTGATTTCTCTTTAAGGACTTCCTTACGTCTCCTCTGCAGATGAAATCTACTAATCTATTACAATAAGTTTTATTTTTTGAGTAATCGTTTTTAGTTATTTAGAAGTTTGTTCGCCGAAAAATTGTAAGCGTTTTATTACTTTTAGGAGGTGATGGAAAAGGGAGACTAATGTAAGTGATAGTATGTAGCACTTATAAAATATTATTTATACCTATAGCAATTGAAAAAAAACGTATTTATCCATTGGAAATATTAACATCTTTGTGGCTAAAGAAATAAAATCGCGATAAATATTCTTAATATTCCGTTTTTAATTTTAAGACTTTGATTATTTCCTTTATCTTGGATTTTTAATGTGGAAATAATATTTATAGCTTTTCTATAGATGATTAGAATTCCTCATTAAGTCTTGAATTCCAACTGTTTCAACTCGGTTTCACTGTGATTTATGTTTTATTTAATTGCTATAACAATACGTGATTTTAGGAAGGGTGTTTTTATTAATGGAAAAAAAGAAATTTTGGAATTATGAAAACAAGTTAACAATAATCTTCTTCTTTGTAATAGGGTTTGTATTTTTTGATCGTTTAGCAATCAACTACCTATTTCCAATGATTTCTGTAGATTTAGGACTAAACTATACGCAATTAGGTTTACTTGGCGCAGCTCTTGCGTTAACTTGGTCAGTTTCCGGTCCACTGGGAGGATTCATCTCAGATAAAGTTAAGAGTAAGAAAGTAATGTTATCAATTTTAGTACTCGCATTCTCTGTTGTTTCATTATTACATGGTTTAGCACAAACATTCGGTATGTTATTTGTACTACGTCTATTAATGGGTATTGTAGAAGGTCCACTGATTCCGCAAACACAATCGATTTTAGCAATGGAATCTTCGGAGCGTCGTAAAGGATTTAACTTAGGTTTTACGATGAACACAAGTAACGCATTATTCGGAAGCATTTTAGCACCTATATTAATCGTTGCATTAGCAACTCAATTTGACTGGCATACTGCATTCTATTTAACGATTATTCCAGGGATTCTTTTAAGCTTTGCGATTTTAAAAGGGGTTAAAAATCCAGATCCAACGAAATACCATGCTATGCATGCTACAAAATCGACTGAAAAAGTTAAAGTTAAAGACGTTCTTAAACACCGTAATATTTGGCTATCAATTATTGTTTTCAGCTTAGTTATGACGACACTAATGGCTTTCCAAATTTTTGCACCAACCTATTTAGTACAAGCAAAAGGTTTATCTAGTACAACAATGAGTTTAGTAATGGCTTCGTTCGGGGTTGGTTATGCAATCTTCGGCTTCTTAATCCCAACTCTTTCAGAGCGTACTGGTCGTAAACCAGCTTCTGCACTTTCTGGTTTGTTATTAATTCTCGTACCACTGAGTATAGTATTTGTTGATTCAATTCCATTAATGATGGTTCTTTTATTCATCGGTTCAGCTGGTTCAGGTGTTATCGGTATGTCGATGTCAGTTATCCCAGTGGAGTCTGCTCCATTACAATACTCAGGTCTTGCAATAGGTTTAACAATCGGTATTGGCGAGTTAATCGGTGGATTTTTAAATCCAATGGTAAATGGTGCTTTAGCAGACATGTATGGTATTCAAACACCGCTATATGTTGCTGCTGCCGCAGGTGTTCTCGCATTCGTGTTCACGTTATTCTTTAAAGAAACGGCACCATCTAAAGTTAATAAAACGCAGGAACCATTAGTTAACACTAGTGTTTCAGTACAATCTTAATTTATAAATAAAAGCAGAAGCACCCTCTAAGTACAAAATCTGTTTTGTATCGTTTCCGAAGGGCTTTGGACTGAATTGTTCATATAGCTATAATGATTGATTTTTTTCGAGAGGCTGGTCGTGACTAACGTCACAACCAGCCTCTCTTTTCTTCGGGAGCAAGGCACTGAGTTTCAAATAATGAAACTCAGTCTCTTTATTTTGAGTCTTAAAGATAAAGCATTTATACTTACAGAAGACTGAGTGAGGTGAGCAAAATAGCTAAGAATGAAGTTTCGACGCTTAAAAAAGGACTTCGAATTTTAGAATTGGTAAAGAATCATCAAGGTATTACTTTAAGAGAAGTGATGGACGAACATGACCTAAGTAAGTCTACAGCGTTTCGTTTATTAACAACTTTAGAAGAAATGGGTTACATATATAAAATTCATACTCAGTATTTTATTAACCACAAAATGTTTTGTGAAAGTTTTGAAAAACGTTCCGCTATGGATTGGACTTCGTTACGTTCCATTTTTCAAGCAGCGAATAATTTACAGATGAGTACATATATAGGCAAAGTAGACGGTACAGACTTAGTCATGACACAAATTTTACACGCCCCATTTCGAGAGTCAGCAGACACAGAAATTGGAAATCGTTCAAAACTACATCTTTCCGCTTTAGGTAAAGTTATTCTTGCCAATTTAGCTGAAGAACCGTTAGCGTCTTTACTCGATAAAATGTCACTTGAACGTGCAACGAAAAATACGTTTCAAGACTCACAACTATTTCGGTATCATTTAAAAGCGATACATCAAGATGGCTTTGCTTTTGATGATGAGGAGCGAAACATTGGCACTAGGTGTATAGCAGTACCCGTGTTTCGTAATAATGAAGTGATTGCTGCATTAGCAATTGCAGCACCTGCTGAACAAATTTCTCGAAGCAATATAAAACAGATTGTTTCTAAACTTAATACAGGAAGCAAGGCCATTACGAAAGAAATAGAAACTCTAGTCAATATTCATTAATCTTTGGAGGTATTCACATGAAAGTAGTAGCAATCGTAGGAAGTATTCGAAAAGAATCATATAATTTACAACTAGCAAAACATGTTCAAAAAAGGTATGCAGAGCAATTTGATTTAGAAATTTTAGACTTATCTATCTTACCTATGTACAACCAAGATATCGAACTAGATGCGCCACAAGAAGTTCTTGATTTTAAAGCAAAAGTTAAAGCAGCAGATGCAGTTCTTTGGGTAACACCTGAATACAATTCAACTATTCCGGGTGTGTTAGGAAATGCGATAGACTGGTTGAGCCGAGTAGAAAAAGTAATGAACGGTAAACCATCTATTATTATGGGCTCATCAATGGGTATTTTAGGATCAGTTAAAGCACAAATGCATTTACGAGATATACTATTTGCGAGCGGCTTAAACTCACCATTATTACCAATGAATGAAGTATATGTAGGTGCAGTACATGAGAAGTTTGACGCAGAAGGTAACTTAACAGACGAATCGACTATTAATTTCTTAGACTCTGTCATTTCAAACTTCCAAGAATGGATGAAACAATACGTATAAAAATATCACACCTCTTCCCTTACTTGAAGAGGTGTTTTTTTAAAAGGAGATTACAATGAAAGCCGACTATCAAAATTTATTTCAAGATTATACATTTAAAAGTGGTGTCCATGTGAAAAATCGTCTCATGATGGCTCCGATGACTACCTTTTCCGCTGATGAGAACGACTATGTATCACAAGAAGAACTTGATTATTACAGAGAGCGTGCAAATGGTGTTGGCACAATTATAACAGCATGTGTATATGTTTCAAAAAGTGGAAAAGGATTCGATGGTCAAATGGGCATAGATCATGATGGAACGATTAAAGGGTTAGCTCAATTGGCAAAGGCTATTCATTCTGGTGGAGCGAAAGGTGTTGTTCAACTTTATCATGGCGGTCGTTTATCTGTCCCAAGACTTATTCCAAATGAAGAAACAGTTAGCGCTAGCGCCATTGCCCCTCTTGAAGATCGTGGATTTTATAGCATTACTCAAGCACCAAGAGCATTAACGACGGAAGAAGTATATGGAATTATTACTGATTTTGGGGAAGCAACACGCAGGGCTATTGAAGCAGGATTTGATGGTGTTGAGTTACATGGAGCAAGTGGATATTTAATTCAGCAATTTGTTTCCCCACATTCTAACCATAGAACAGATGAATTTCAAAATCCTAGACTATTCTCTTTAAAACTAATCGCCGAAGTAAAAAAGGTAATTGAAGAATATGCAACAAAACCATTTTTAATTGGCTATCGTTTTTCACCAGAAGAGCCAGAAACACCTGGTATTACAATGAAGGAAACCTTTTCTTTAATCGACGAATTAAATCGATTCAGATATTGATTATCTTCATATTGCAACAACGGACGCTTGGGCAAAACCACGTAGAGGGATCGTCAGTGAAAAATCACGTACTGAGTGTATTGCTGAATATATTAATAAACGTGTACCACTCATTGGTGTGGGGAGTGTTCATACTCCTGATGATGCAGCACTTGTATTAGAAAAAGGTGCAACAGACTTTGTGGCGATTGGACGAGCACTAATTGTCGATCCGCATTGGGTTGAAAAAGTAGAAAAAAACGAAGCGGATACTATTTCACTTCAATTAAAAAAGCATGATAAATACCAGGCTGTGATTCCAACTCCTTTATGGAAATTAATTTTAGAAATCGAAGGTTGGTTTCCTGTAGAACGGTAAATGAATTTGTTTTACGAAAAGTAGTAATAAAACGGAAGTGATCAAACACAATGTCACGTTTACCACTTCCGTAAAATACTATGAACCTTTCCATCTCAAATTTTAGTAAGACTTGAAAATTCCTTACTTATAATTTAAAAAATCACCAGTAAGTTTGTAAACGTCTTTATATTCATCAAGATGTGTCCATTTTCCTAAGAAACCATGCGTAACACCTTCATATCGTTTTGTTTCAACACGTACACCAGATTTCTTTAAATTCTCACCAAATAATTCTCCTTCATCTCTAAATGGGTCATATTCAGCTGTGATAATAAGTGCTTCTGGGAGATTTTCTAAATTTTCTTCTCGAATTGGTGACACAAGCGGATTATCTGTATCAATATCGCCTAATAGATAGAAGCTATTAAGTTCAGCTAATTGATCACTTTCCACGAAATATCCTGTACCATTTTCCACTAATGATGGGTAACGGAATTCACTGAAGTCAAGGTCTAAAGATGGATAGAATAAAATCTGCTTTGTAATTGTAAATTCCTTTTTATCGCGGGCCATTAGAGAAACGGCAGCAACTAAGTTTCCACCAGAGCTATCGCCTGAAAGAGCGAGGTTCTTCCCATCCCATTTTAATTCATCCTTATGCTCTGTTACCCATTTCGTGACATTATAGCTATCTTCTAAAGCAGCAGGAAATGGATGTTCAGGAGCAAGGCGAAAATCAACTGCAATGACTTTATAGCCGGATGCTGCACATAGGGAACGTGCTACATCATCATGACTTTCTAAGTTTCCTGAGAAGAAGGCACCGCCATGGAAGTACATTAATACTGGGTAAGCATCCGCTTCTTTAGGTGTATAAATGCGAATGGTCAGTTCTTCATCAGGCGTTGAAATCTTTTTGTCTTCCACTTGATATACCTGTTCACGTTGTTCTACTGGTAAAGAAGGTGCATCAAACATTTTTCGATGCTCTTCTGGAATCACCTTTTGTTTTGTATCTGATTTAGGAATGAAATCTAATATCTTTTTTATCTCAGGATGTATAGGCATCTAGTAGAACCTCCTTATTTTTTTATTCGTTAGAAATTATTAAATATATGACATGTGGATACCTTTCTACTAGTGATTCGCCGTCCAGACTCCAGCGCCTTACTCCTGCGCACAGCTCGTCGCAGAAGATTGTTGCCCCTCGGGGTCAAACATAGGCGCTTGCGCTTTTGTTTTTAGCAAACTTAGAAGTGAGCTTTTTCCGGGAATGCAGTTTCTGCTTGATCTGATGGGAATAGACGAGATAATTCTTGATAAAGCTTCGTAATTGGTTTACGTTTTGTTTCATAGTTTTGTAGTGCTTCAGCAATTGTATCCGCTTCCAGTATTGCTTTTGCTAATACCTCCGCATCTTGCATGGCCATGTTTGCCCCTTGCCCTTGATTGTGGAGCATAGCGTGAGCTGAATCACCAAGTAACGTTACTGATTTCGTACTCCATTTATTAATTGGTTCTAAATCACATAATGGACGAGTCACAATGTCTTCAAATGCGATATTCTCTACTAATTTTTGAAGTGTTGGACCGAAACCTGTAATGCTCGCTAAAATCTCTTCTTTTGTTAATTCTGGTTTCCATGCAAATTCACCTGGTACTGTAATATCTACGGATACTTGATTACGATGCTCTAATGGCAATAAATAAAAAGAGTTATCACCATCTACATAAATTCGTAAAATATTTTCCTTTGAAGCCAAACCAAGTGCATCGTCAAAGTCAATTAATACCCGGTGTGCAAGATAGCCTGAATATACCGGTTCCACATGCCCTATAACCTGATTACGGACTGTTGAACGAATACCATCTGCTGCAATGACAAGATCTGCTTCAATTGTTGTTCCATTTTCAAACGTGACTTCTGCATAATCTCCATGGTCGGTAATTTTCTCGCAGCGATGATTTAAATGAATTTGATCTTCTGGAATACCCGACACAATTGTTTCTAATAGATCTGCACGGTGAACCAAACGAGCGTAAGCTTCTGTTTTGTCATCGGTTAATACCGGCCATGCTTCTTTTATCAGCACATGATCATCTCCAGCAATAATTTCCATGTGGTCACTTTGTGTCGTTACTTTTTCCAACGCTTCGTAAAGACCCCATTCCTTAAAGCATCTCACGCTTGGCGGCCGAATCCCAATCCCTGCTCCAACTTCCTTCATAGATGATGCTTGCTCATACACATCTGCACGAATTCCTTTCGCCTTTAATGCTACTGCAGCTGATGCGCCCCCAATGCCTCCACCAATAATTGCAATTCTTAATTCAGCTTTTGATTTCATGAACATTTCCCCCTAAATGTGTTTTTTTAACAAACATTTTTTATTCATACACCCCAAATTGTGAACCATCTCAGCGATTCACTGAAAAAGATAACTTGTAATCATCTGCAATATGGACAGCCTTTCTCCATCCTATGAGGCGATCATTACGTGTGTACAACTTGGTTTCCGTTATAAGAACAGGCTCACTGTCTTTAATATCTAAAACCTCTGCTACCATTTGGCTTGCTCCAGAGGCATAAATTTGATGATCTCCTCGAGAAATGAGGATACCTTGTTCTCTCTCAAGAAGCACAAAGACACTCTCTGCTTCTTCAAGCTCTCGTTTACCCGGTTGGAAATCCTCTGGTACAAGCAGATAAGTCTGCGCCCATACGAGTGGTTTCCCTTTAAGCATGATTAAACGAGAAATTCTCAAAGCTTTGTCATTCGGCTCAATACGAAGTATTTCACACAGATTCTCTGTAGGTAATACCCAATCAACACTTAATATTTTCGACTTGCAATCCATCCCCTGATCGCGAAGAAAACCAACTAGTCCTCCTAACTCTAGCCCTGGAGGTCTTACGGGCATTTCCTGGACAGGAAAGGTGCCCTTCGCTCGCTCTCGGTAAACGTACCCCTCATTGGCAAGCTCCTTCAGTGCCTGGCGAACAGGTGCCCGACTAACATGGAACCGCTCCACAAGCTCATGCTCCGTGCTGAATGGGCGACCCGTTTCACCAGCTGCAGCCTGTAGCTCTTTAATCAATATTTCCTTAATTTGTTTATAAAGAGGCACCGCTGATTGGCGATCAATCGTAAGTTTTAGTGCATGTTTAGTCATTGCTTTACTCCAATCGTCTCTTTTTGTAAGCTAGCATGTAGCTTAAGCGTGGCCGCCGTATGTTCTTGTACGTATTCAAACGTAACACTAGGAGCAAGTTCTAAGACAACAAGTCCAGCATCTGTTACGTCGATAATTGCAAGATTTGTATAAATTCGATCTACACAACGAGGTGTCGTTAGTGGATAAGTGCATTCCTCTACAATTTTTGGTCCTTGCTTACTTGTATGTTGCATAAAGAGGAAAACACGCTTACTACCAGCAGTAAGGTCCATTGCACCGCCAACACGACCAAGGGTAGCGTTTGGAAGCTTCCAACTTGCTAAGTCACCATATTGTGATACTTGGAATGCGCCAAGTATCGCTGCGTCAAGGTGACCACCACGAATCATAGCAAAGGATTCTGATTGCGAGAAGAATGAGCCACCCGGTCTTAGTGTAATTGGCTCTTTCCCTGCATTTACAAGATCCCAATCCTCTTCGCCGGATTCTGGTTTTGGTCCTAATCCCAGAAGTCCATTTTCACTGTGTAAAATGATTTCTTTTCCTTCAGGAATGTAATCAGCTACAAGTGTAGGTAAACCAATACCAAGATTTACGAACCAGCCATCTTCTAAGTCTAAAGCTACTCGTGAAGCTAGTTCTGGCATTGACCATCCAATTTGCTCTTGATCTTTACTCATTTACCAATACCTTCCCTTCGCTTTCCAATTGCACTAATCGATGTACGTAGACGCTCGGTGTAACAATCGTTTCTGGATCGATTTGCCCAATTTCTACAATTTCGTCAACCTCAGCAATTGTAATTTTTGCCGCTGTCGCCATTACAGGGTTAAAGTTACGTTGTGTTTTGCGATAAACAAGGTTTCCCCAACGATCTGCACGATGCGCTCTAACAAAAGCATAATCGCCTACAATGGCATGTTCTAAAAGGTAATCACGGCCATTAAAATTACGTGTTTCCTTCCCTTCCCCAAGCTCTGTTTGCACTGCGGTTGGCGTGTAAAATGCTGGAATTCCTGCACCACCTGCACGGATACGCTCCGCTAATGTTCCTTGAGGGACAATTTCTAACTCAATCGTACCTTTCTGAAGTCGCTCAACTAAATCGTCAGCATGAGGACCTACTGGGAAAGAGCAAATAATCTTCTTTACTTGGTTGTTGCTAATCAGCGATGCCACACCATCACTAACAGCACCTATATTATTTGATACAACCGTCAGATCCTTCGTGCCTAGCTCTGTGAGGGCTGCGATGAGATTTAACGGTAGTCCACTTCCCCCAAATCCTCCTACAAGTAGCGTTGCTCCGTCCTGCATATCAGCAATGGATTGTGCTACATTTTCATATTTTTTCTGGATCATTAGATGTTCCTCCTCTCATTTACTTTGTGTACCATTCAGCTCTTCTTGATAACCGTGCATTGTGACAAAAAATGAGCAAGGTAAGTTCCTTGGATCCCCTGTATAGCCAATCTCAGCTGCAATAGATTCAAACGGCCCATATAAGCTGTTGCTTTCGTTGGATTGTGTATCTCCTGAGAGATGTCGCTGCACAATGTCAACCAACTTCGCATCCATATCAAGGCTTGCTTGCAGAACAGATGCTACTTCTTCACCGGTTATTTGTGCACTTTGCAATTCGCCATTGATATTGCGGAATGGATGGCCTAAGTACAATCGACTTGGACAAACATCTTTCAACAAACGATGTACACTTTCACGGTATAGCCTCGGATTTTCAATCGTAGGTAAGCCACTTAGCCCACCATACATTTGTACCGCATCCGCCGCGAATGCCCAATCCAGACCATCCATTACAAATGTTACTGATCCAATTGAGTGTCCCGGTGTTTCAACAACGGTTAACGATACGGCACCACCAAGGCTGATGTGATCGCCATCTTTCACTTCAAGTTCTGGTTCTATATTGTCACCGATATCGGATGTTAACATGGCAATATGCTTTTCTTGTATTGCTGGATCAGTAATGTATTTCCCTTGTAGTGCTTTGTAATCAACAATTTGTTCATTACGATCTCGTAATAATCGAGCTTCTTTTTCCGGTATTACCACTTTTGCGCGTCGTCCTGTCTTTTCCCATACTGCATAAGCACCACCGAGATGATCCACATGACCATGTGTTAATAGAATCCAGCAAATATCCTCAATTCGTATTCCGTGTTCGGCTAGAATTGGTTCAATGTCTTGCGCAGCAGATACATTAACGCCTGTATCAATGATTGCCGGTTCTTGCGCGTCCACATAATAAGCAAATGCAGAGACTGGGCCAAATTTACATTCAATCGGAATAACACGTACTGGATTTTCCATTTGCTTCACTCCTCTAATTAAGTTGGTACTACAATACCTCTAATCGAGGAGACCTATGGCATTTTAAAAGATTCTACCCATTGAAGTACGCGATTATTTTGTACTCCGTTTGTTCTGAATGTTGAACTCTTTCGGAATGACTGGTAAAACTAAACGAGATTGGTGATCTTTGTCGCGATAGATTTTGTGCATTGTCGCACGGCCACTTGGTAAGTGGTAGCTATCTGGCGGTAATAGTTTTGCGTCTTCTCCATCAAGTGGTTCGTTACACGCAAGTTCTAGCTCAATACGATGACCTGGCTTAATTAAGAAAGAGAATGGATATAAGCGAATTGCATACTCGATGATTTCACCAGGTAGTACTGGTACCACTCGATTATGTGGATGCCATGGCTCACCGTAAGTGGATTTTTCCTCATTTAATTCACGATGGGATGCTTTTAAATAACCTGAAGTCATTAAAGTGCGTTTACCACTCGGATCTACGTCATAAAGCTTCGCGATGAAGTTGGTGTCATCCGTGTCGATTTCCGCGTGGATATATAATGCCCCTGTACCTGTCATTTCTACAGACTCTATGAATTTGTCACTAGTCCATTTAATTGTTTCAGATTTGGTTGTCACTGTTAATGGAGCTTGGTAAAATCCATCTGGATGTGCATATTTTGATGTTAATGGCTCTGGTTTCTCGCTAATTTTGTGACGTGGACGTAGGTAGAACTCTTTCTTTTCTTCATATGGCAATGGCCATTGATCCTCTCCACGCCATTTGTAAGAACCCTCTACAGAAAACTGAACTGCTGGTTCATCCATAATGCCTGTATCGATACCTTTTAACCAGTAATCATACCAACGAAACATTTCGTCATGGTTTTCATGGAATGGGCGCTCTAACATCGGTGGAAGCGCTTGGATATCGAGTTTTTTAATACCTGATACTTTGTGGAAGCCTTCGATTGTGCCTTCAACGTTCCAACCGCGTCCCCATTTTGCTTGGAAGTAAGTTGGGATTGTTACTTTATGTGCTACTTCTATTGCAGAATCTTTTTGCCAGAACTCGCCATCAAGTGGATTTAGTAAGTAATCCATCCACAATTCATGACGATCTTGATAATGTAAAAGATGAACAAAATCTGACCAGTGTGCGATATCTGGATCATTTAAACGTTCTTGCGTTTTTTGTTTAAGCTCTTCTGTCGTGAATACTTTTGAGCTCTTACTTGCTACGTTATTGAATGCGTTACCGCTATCGCCACCGCGTCCTTCACGGGAAGCACGTGGCATTAACCACATAATTCCTCCGTGATAACAAAGTTCATAAAGATCGAAATGACCACCGTTTGCAAAAATCGCCTTTAAGTGTGGCGGCTGCTCCGCTGCTCCTAAAATTTGAACAGACGCAAAGTATGAAATACCAATCATCCCAATGTTGCCATCGCACCAATCTTGCTCTGCTAGCCATTCCACTAGGTCGTAAATGTCTTTACCATCGCCATGACCACCAGAGTTATAGTTACCGCACATTTGCCCTTCAGAGCCACCTGTACCACGTACATCTGCGATAATATGCGCATAACCTCGCGATACTACTTCATGAATATCCCCAGCTTCAATTGCTCCGTTCCAAAGATGACTTGGACGTGCTTGTGGAGGTAATGTTAGTGCTTGCGCTTGTAATTCTTTACCGTATGGACTAAGAGCAAGTAATGCCGGTACTTTTTCTGTGCCTTCAGGACGGTAAATATCTGCAGCGATACGCACACCGTCACTCATTTTAATGCGTTCGTCTTTAGTGATAATCATTTGAATCCGCTCCTTTTATCTTTATTCAGCAGAGACTCCCACCTCAATAGGTGGCGAGATGAATGCGGTTTTGTTCCTGTTCAGCAGGTGTCCAAACACCCGCTGAACAAAGATAAAGCCTCCGGCGGATGTCACAGATTTTGAAAGGAGTTAATCGAGCAAGCTCGAATCAAAATCTGGACACAATTACGCCAAGGCGTAATTGATTAATCCTTCTATACACGCCCTATTATTCCTCGATTGGTGTGAAACATGGAACAAAAGGTCCTGCATTATCTTGTTCACCACTTTGCTTGAATACTACTTTTACTCTTTGATTGATGTACACCGTATCGGGGTCACAGTCAACAATATTCGTCATCATTTTCGGTCCTTCATCAAGCTCAACGAACGCGATCACATATGGTTCACCTCGTCGCATAACACTATATGTATAGATACTTCCTGTACCCTTAGCTTCAATCCATGTTGTTTTTTCACTCATGCAACTCGGGCATAGCACGCGTGGATAATAATGATACTCACCACAAGAATCACACTGCTTAATCAATAGCGCTCCTTCTGCAGCAGCCTCCCAATAGGCTTTATGTTCAGGATGAATCTCAGGGATTGCCATCGTTCTTGATTGATTCGTAGTTACCATGATCTACACCCTCTCCAAGATTAGAGTTGCACTACCATGACGGCTTGCTAATCCGCCACCTGTACCGTGAGCTAACGCAAGATTACAATTTTTCACCTGAACTTGGGATTGTGCTTCTTCACGCAGCTGTCGAACAGCCTCGATTACTTTGACGATGCCTCCTCGGCTTGCTGGGTGATTATTATTTAAACCGCCACCGTCTGTATTGATAGGAATCTTGCCAATGCCTGAAATCAGATTCCCATCAGCGACAAACTTACCACCTTCGCCCTTCTTACAAAAACCTAAATCCTCAAGCTGCATTAACACGGTAATAGTGAAGCTATCATAAATGGAGGCATATTTTATATCTTGAGGAGTTATTCCTGCCTCCTCGAAAGCTCTAGGTCCTGACCAAATAGCTCCTGTATACGTGAGATCCACTTTACCCCCTAATAATCCTTTAGGCGCTTCGCCACTACCCAGAACTCGCACAAGTGGGCGTTTTAAGCTTTTAGCAATCTCAGGTTTCACCACAACTAATGCACCACCACCGTCACTTACAACACAGCAATCCAATCGGCGTAACGGATCAGCAATCATCGGAGAAGAAAGTACGTCTTCGACTGTCACCAAATCACGTAGCATCGCATTTGGATTATATTGAGCATGATGTGAAGCTGCGACTTTGACCCATGCTAACTGTTCACTCGTCGTACCAAATTCATGCATATGACGCATTGTAGCCATTGCGTACTCATTCACTGCAGTCGGGCCGTAAGGAAGTTCAAAGGGTGCATCAGGAACATTTGCACCAACAATCTTCTGTTTGACACCACTTCTGCCTTCTGAACGTGGACGTCCTGCCATTGTAATCAATGCTACATTACATTTGCCTGAAGCAATAGCTTGCGCAGCATGTGAAACGTGGGCAATGTACGATGAACCACCAATTTCTGTAGAATCTACATGGCGTACATTGAGTCCAAGGTAATCGACTATAGATAAGGCACCGCCTGGAGCGTCACCTGCACAAAAATAGCCATCTACATCCTCGAAAGTGAGCCCTGCGTCTTCCAACGCACCTTTAGCACATTCAGCATGTAAGGCTGCGACGGACTTATTCTCAGCCTTGCGCGTTGGGTGTTCGAAGACACCAGCAATATAAGCCATCCCTTTAATACTCATCTGGCTAAACCCCCTTTTTATATTTCTTGAAATGCTGCTTAGCCAACACCAAATCTAAAAAATATTTTGTAGACTTCTAGATTTAGAAGTCTACTTCACTTTATTCAGATAATGCTACCGCTTCTTTAACTCCAACTAAACGAGGTTCTTGCATTGTTAAAATTTTGGCAGGGGTATGAACTAATAGCTGCTCAAATACTTCTTCACCAACACCAGCTTTACGAAGATCTGGAAAAAATTCTTCAAATAGATAGTTTACTGAATGCCCTTTTAACCCTGGCCATCCTAACGCACAGCAGTTTGCATCTGCAGAAACAACTGCACGGTTTAAATATCCCTTATCAAGGAAGCGTAGGAAATGTTCAACACGGTCTTGACGTGGTCGTGACCAATATGGTGCATTCTCTACCTCACTGTCATAGCCGATTGTGTCGAAGCCTACATAACCACCTAGCTCTGCAATTTTAGAATCTCGGGTCTCATCTAGATATCCTCCATCATCCGCATGCCCGAAAAGAATACGATCAAGTGGTAAGCCCTCTTCATTGAAAATGTCAATTGCCGTCTCAGCATCTACGCATAAATGTGTAATAATTGGAGCACCTGTTTTTAATGCTGCACGTGCAGCTGCACGATAAATACGTTTATCTAATTCATTTAATTTACCACCACGGCTGACTCCTACTTTTATAGCACCAGCTTTTGCGTCTGTACCATCAATACCTACTGTTATTTCATGAACAAGTAAACCTGTAAGATACTCGACTGATTTGTTACGGAAATATGGTAGAGCTGAATCAGCTGCTACAAATCCTGTAACTGCAACAATGTGAACTCCGGTTCTGCGTGAAAGTACTTGGAAATACTCGATATCACGGCCATTTCCAATCCCTGTACAGTCAACAAATGTTTTTCCTCCATGCTCACGGAAGCGGCGTAACTTTTGTAATGTAACCTCAAATGCTTCTTCAGGTTTTTTCCACCATTGTGTATCTAAGTCACATCCAGGAAGACCAAATCCAATGTGCTCATGCATTGCTACGATTCCCAAATCTTCTGTTGGAATTGGGCCTAATACAGTATTAATTTTTCCCATGTTTATCACTCCTTACTTACTTTTTTTGTAGCACTACCAGCGGCAGGCTTTCATTATTTATAATCACTTAGTATCCGTACCCCTTAATAAGTAACAGGTTGAAATAATTTATCCCATTCATAGTTCCAACCTGAGATCTTTAGCTCTGCTGAAGGATCCAATGTTAGTACTCTTTGTGGGTTTTCTTGAAGTAAAACGCGAATTTGTTTTTCTGTTAATCCTGCTTTACGGAGTTGTGGTACGAATGATGTCAATAAGTGATCCACACCAAGTTCTTTTGCTTCATGCCCTTTGGCAACACCAACCGTATTGCTAGAAATTAATACTCGTTCACCATGCCCAGCTTCAAATAATTCAGCGACTAACTCAGCACGTTCTATATCATTCACATAACCTTCATTTGATGACCAACCTACATGGTCTATCCCAACATATGCTCCGCGCTCAGCAATTTCGAAGAATGCTTTACTTTCTACTGCCTCTAAGCGATCTAGCCCTCCAATAATGACACGATTCGGAGCAATACCTTCACTTAATAAAACCTCTAAATCATTTACAGCATCTGCACCGTATTGTACTGATACAGGTATTCCTGTTAAAAGCGCTGTAAGTGCAGAACCGCGAAATAGACCTGTTTCTACTTGTGTCATTCCTGTTCTAGATGCGATGGATGTTACTAAACCAGCTGAACTCGAACGTTCAACACGTGGTATAACAATCCCTTCCGTTACTTCTTTTGTGAAAAGACCAGAAAATTGTTCAGCTGACCAAGGTGTAGGTGGATTTTTTTGAGGTGTCATAAAGTACCCACCTAACATTGGCTCAGGCCCTAATCCCGTTGACGCAATGATATGTACACCTGTTGTTCTTGAAAGCGTTCGATAAAGTTCAACATCTCGACCATGGAACATACCACTGCGATCAACAATCGTTTTCCCTCCAAGTCGACGGTAATCCATTAGTTGACGTTTTAATATCTCAAAAATTTCACTCTTATCCATGTTAATCTCTGGTGCAAACTCTGCCCCAGGCATTACAGAAAGAAGTGTCTCGTGAATAAGTACAACACCAAGTTCTTGAGTAGGCACTGGTCCTAAAACCGTACGAACAACGCCTGAATTTTTTTCTTTTAAATTATCTAGCATTGTTAAAAACTCCTATCATTTTAATAGTTTTTACCTTTTAATTTCTTGAAGGCGATGTTTAAGTACACAAGGGAATCGTTGTATAGCACAATCTCGATTAGCATTTCCGACTCAAATACAGAACCCCACTGTAACCGCTTTCTTTCCTACTAGACACAACGATGTAAACTCTATGTTTCTAATGAGATATTATAATATTGTTATACCAAAGTCAATCGTTTTTTCTGACTTTTTTGAATAGATGGAAGATTGGTTGAGTTATATGACTGGATAATCAAAAAGGTTTGAAATACTGGGATTGAGAGGCTACTTTTTTCCATAATGAGCGGTATTGCATTTCGGCCATTTATACAGGAAAATGATTTTTTTAGATAGAAGAAAGGCATAATGTAAGCATACAATAGTTGATTTTCGTTCCAGGCGGCTGAAGCCATGCCGACGGAAAACGTCCGCCTTGAAAGGAGATAACGGGAAACAGACAAAAAGCGAGTATGTGAACGAAATGTCGTTCACATACTCGCTAAGAGATACATTGAAAAGTTTTTCAGTTCCCTCCTTTTATACAGAAGGTTTTCTTGTCACTCTTTTTTCGTATGATACCCTTTCAAGCCATATGGTTGTAATTTGTCCATCCATTTGTTTAAAAGCTTTTCTAGTTCTTTCTTTTCGTCTACATATTGATTCTCAGATATTTTCAGTATCTCTACTTGTTCAAATTCAAACGCACCATTGCCAAATTGTTTCCATTCTTCTTGAAGTATTCGATTTGTATGTGTACCAGTTTCTAAAGTAAACTTGGTGCCATTTATCGTTTTGAAGTTTCTTGTAGATCCAACGAATTTTTTAGCATTTTGTTTATTCGTTATTACGTAGATTCCACCTTCAATCTTTACTTCTTTATATGCTTGTTTCAATTCTGTTTTGCGATCCAACTTTTCTCATCCTCTCCGTTATTTTTTTACCCAGTACTCGCTGCCGTCATCTTTTCTATCTAAAAATCCATATTCAATTAAGTAACGTCTTAATGTGACAAAGTCAGCATATACATTTTTTAGTACCTCATTAATTTCTTTTTCTTTATATACTCGTTCTTTGTCAAAACGTTTTATGATAACCCTAAGTGTTGCCAGTTTTTGTTTTTCTTTTTTAGGAAACTTAATTAGAGGTCCGTTGATACCTTCAGGGAAAAATTTCTTTTCTACCTCTTCTTGCTCTTCTTTAGTTATGTTATATCTTTCGTCTACCATAGTTGCATTCTTATGAAGCGGCAAAAAGGATGGTGCATGACCGTCCCTTTCCTTTAACAATTCCATCATCGTTAGAAAGATTTTTGCTTGGCGTTCTTTTTCTTTCAATACAAATCGGTGGTTACGAATAGTAGAAGCACTACCAATACTTAATTCTGCCTGTATTTCTGCATCATTTTTACCCTCGTAAAATAGTCGAAGTAAGCTATTTTGATGGTCTGTCAACCCTGTAAGTTTTTTATTTAATCCAATTAAATAATGAAAAACAGATCCATGTTCCTTTTCAATATGGTTTTTCATATAACGTTCTGCTTCATACAAAACAGTATCTTCCGGGTAAATAATTCCCTTTTCTACTTTTTCACCACATAACAAGCAAACATATACTTCTTTCTCTTCAACATAACCCGCTTTCAGTTGCTCTGGACTTGCTTCCCAAAATAAATCGGATATTTCCATTTTCACAAACACTTCCTTAAATTATTTATCATATTATAGACATATTAATATATTGTCTATTAAATTTCAAATAAAAATTAATGTTGCAATTAATCTGAAAATAATGAACAATGGGAATGAGACCTTTCGATTTTCGAAAGAACGTACAGGAGGAGAATATTAATGGTTACTTTTAAGGACTATGAGTACAAACGACCAAATTTAGACGAAGACAAAACAAAGTTTAATGAAGCGTTAACAAAGTTTAGACAGGCTTCTTCCGTAGAAGAACAAAGTATTGCAATTGAAGAACTAAATGCACTTCGTAATGATTTTTCAACACAGGCAAATTTAGTTTATATTCGTGCATCCATTGATACGAATGATGAGTTTTATCAAAAAGAGCGTGATTTTTTCGATGAAAAAAGCCCAGAAGTAGAAGAATTAATTACAGAATATTACAAAGCACTAGTTGCTTCTCCATTCCGTAAAGAATTAGAAGAAAAATGGGGTAGCCAATTATTTGATCTTGCTGATTTTCAAATTAAAGCATTTTCTGCAGAAGTAATTTCACTTATGCAGAAAGAAAATAAATTGGCTTCTGACTATTCTAAGCTTGTTGCTTCCGCACAAGTTGAATTTAACGGCGAAACACTAACACTTGCCCAGCTTGGCCCATACGGCGAATCAACCGACAGAGAAGTGCGCAAGAATGCAACGGAAGCAAGATTTGGCTTCTTCAAAGAACATGAAGAGAAGTTTGATGACATTTATGATCAGCTTGTAAAAGTTCGCCATGAAATTGCAACGAAACTAGGGTATAAAAATTTTGTGGAGCTAGGTTATATCCGTATGAATCGTATCGATTATAATGCGGAAATGGTGAAAAAATTCCGTGACCAAGTTCGTGACTTTATCGTACCGGTTGCAACTAAGTTATATGAGCGCCAAGCAAAGCGGATAGGGTTTGATAAACTGAAGTATTACGATGAATCACTAAATTTCCTATCTGGTAATGCAAATCCACAAGGCTCTCCAGAATGGATTGTTGAAAACGGGAAGAAAATGTACGATGAGTTATCTCCTGAGACAGCAGAGTTTTTCCAATTCATGATTGACCGTGATTTAATGGACTTAGTAGCGAAAAAAGGGAAAGAATCTGGAGGCTATTGTACGTTTATTGATAACTATGAATCTCCCTATATTTTCTCAAACTTTAATGGAACCTCCGGAGACATCGATGTGTTGACACATGAGGCTGGTCACGCATTTCAAGTGTTTACAAGCCGGAATATTGGTATACCTGAGTATGTATGGCCTACTTTTGAGTCTTGTGAAATCCACTCGATGAGTATGGAATTTTTCACATGGCCATGGATGGAATTATTCTTTAAAGAGCAAACAGAAAAATATAAATTTGCACATTTGAGCGGCGGCCTTCTATTCTTGCCGTATGGGGTTGCAGTTGACGAATTTCAGCATGTCGTATATGAAAATCCTGAAATGACACCTCAAGAACGTAAAGACGCTTGGAAAAAGATTGAGGAAATCTATTTACCTCACCGTGACTATGACGGAAATACTTACTTGGAAGCGGGGGCTTTCTGGCAACGCCAAGGTCATATTTATGCAAGTCCGTTTTATTATATTGACTACACATTGGCTCAAATTTGTGCGTTCCAGTTCTGGAAGCGTTCAAGAGAAGATCACGAAGCAGCTTGGAAGGATTATTTACACCTTTGCCAGCTAGGTGGTTCGAAATCTTTCACTAAATTAGTAGCTGAAGCAAATTTAATCTCTCCATTTGAAGAAGGTTGCGTGGAGTCAGTTATTGGCACGATTGAGAAGTATTTAGATAGTGTTGATGACGCCGCTTTGTAGTTAATAGGAAAATAAATAAAAAAGGAGTTGCAACATGTTGAATCCGGTTGGTTTTTGGGCACGACTAGGAGCAAGTTTATTAGACTCAATAATAATAGGTATTCCATTGTCTATTATTAGCTTTCTTCTTATCGGGCATTGGCAGGAATCACCAATCACTAGCTTAGGAAATCTTTTATACTCTCTCGTTGTTCCAGTAATGTGGACTGGATACACAGTAGGCAAAAGAATATTAGGCATTCGTATCGTCAAATTAGATGGGACCAAACTAGGCTTTGGAACAATGCTTATGCGTGTTATTGTAGCAGGTTTCGTATATGTAGTCACATTAGGAATAGGTCTGATTGTTAGTGCTTTTATGGTAGGCTTACGTGAAGATAAGCGTGCAATCCATGATTTTATCGCTGGAACTTATGTAACAAGTAACCCTCCTGAGGAATGACATTTATGAACAAGCATCTGCTGAGATGCTTGTTCTTTTTATATTTTTTAACAAGTACAATAGGGCAGGATATTTATTGAAATAAACGAATCTATAGTATAGGGGTGTATGTATTTTTATGTGGAGAAAAATTTTAGAAGTATTAATAGCAATAATGGGAATTACGTATATTTTCTTTATTCCTGAAGAACCTATAGGAATTAAAATGGTATTTAAAATAATTCCGATGCTGTTGATAATAGTTTTTGCATTTATTCAACCTTCTGGTGATTCAAAAAGATATAAATTGCTAATCATGATAGGGCTATTCATCTGCATGTGGGCGGACGGTTTAATCTATTGGTTTATTGCTGGACTTATTACTTTTTTGATTGGTCACATTTGGTATATTTTTGCATTCCGCCATATTAAATCATCGACTATTCCAAAGTGGGTAGCAGTTCTTCTAATTGCTTATGGAATTGCAATGGTAGTATGGATAGCAGGGACACTTTGGTCAGAAGGAGAATCAATTTTAGCTATTGCTGTTGTAGTTTATATTGTTGTTATTTTATTAATGGGTTGGAATGCTTTTCAAACAGGTAATAAATTCGCGATTATTGGCGCTATTTTATTTATCTTTTCGGACTCTGTACTAGCTATTAATCGATTTATCGCATCTGTTCCTTTTTCAGATGCTCTTATAATGATTTCCTATTATGGAGCTCAGTTTTTATTTGCTTATAGCATATATGCTCATTATTCCGCATCTCGAAAGAATCTGCTAAAATAAATATATGTTTTAAATTTGGAAAGGGGATTTATTCTCATGAAAGAAACATTAATCGAGCGTTTAACTCGTTATGCAAAAATAGACACACAATCTAGTGCATCAAGCACAAGCTGCCCTTCAACGGAAGGGCAATGGGATCTGCTCCATATACTTGAAAAAGAATTAGCTGAGATTGGGTTAGAAGAAATTACTTTAGATGAAAACGGTTATTTATTTGCTTCATTACCTTCCAATACAGATAAGGAAATTCCAACAATTGGGTTTTTAGCTCACGTGGATACAGCCACTGATTACACTGGTAAAAATGTTAATCCTCAACGTATTGATGACTATGACGGAACAGATATTAAATTGAATGAAGACACTATTATGACAGTCAAAGATTTTCCTGAACTTAAAAACTATGTAGGACATACTTTGCTTACTACAGATGGTACGACGCTTTTAGGTGCGGATGATAAAGCTGGGATTGCGATTATCATGACAGCAATGGAATATTTCATCCAAAATCCAGAAGTGAAACACGGAAAGATTCGTGTTGCGTTTACTCCTGATGAAGAAATTGGCCGTGGACCACATAAATTCGATGTAGAGAAATTCGGAGCAAAATTTGCATATACAATGGACGGAGGTCCACTTGGTGAATTGCAATTTGAGAGTTTTAATGCAGCTGGAGCAAAAGTCATAACGAATGGTACGAGTGTTCATCCTGGCTCTGCAAAAGGAAAAATGGTGAATTCCATTACGATCGCAACTAAGTTCCAATCTCATATGCCAGTAGATGAAGTGCCCGAAAAAACAGAAGGATATGAAGGATTTATTCATTTGATGAACTTTAATGGAGACGTTGAGAAAACAGAGCTCAGCTATATCATCCGTGACCATGACCGAGAAAAATTCGAATCGAAAAAGCAGTTGTTTTTAGATACTGCCGAGAAAATCAAAGCTGAATACGGTGAAGGCGCTATTTCGGTGGAATTAAGCGATCAGTACTACAATATGGGAGAAAAAATTTCACCTGTAATGGAAATCGTAGATGTTGCAAAAGAAGTAATGATTTCACTAAATATCGACCCTCTAATTATTCCAGTTCGTGGAGGGACAGATGGTTCTCAACTTTCTTACATGGGAATGCCAACTCCAAACGTTTTTACTGGAGGAGAAAACTACCATGGTAAATACGAATTCATTTCGGTAGATGTAATGGAGAAATCAACCGAGGTTCTAAAAGGAATCATTCAATTATTCGAAAAACAAGCTTAAGTAGGTGTTCCAGTGCGTGAAATATTATTAGGTGTTCTAGCATCTTTATTTTTTGCCGTAACCTTTATACTAAATCGTTCGATGGAAATTTCGGGTGGGAGTTGGCTTTGGAGCTCCTCCCTCCGATACTTTTTCATGGTGCCTTTCTTATTGATTATCGTCGGTTATCGAAAAGGGATTTCCACAACATTTAAGGAAGTGAAAGCTTCTCCATCTACTTGGCTCATTTGGAGCTTTGTGGGGTTCGTATTATTTTACGCACCTCTAACCTTTGCGGCAGCTTATGGACCCGGTTGGTTAATATCAGGCATGTGGCAATTTACGATAATTGCTGGTGTTCTCCTTGCACCATTATTTACTTTAAAAATAGATGGTGAGCTGATTAAACAAAAGATACCAATTGTTTCTCTTTTTATTTCTCTCATTATATTAATAGGAATTATCTTAATTCAAATACCAAATACGGAATCTTTTCAGATCAGCATGTTTCTTTTAGGGGTATTACCTGTTATCGTGGCTGCATTTGCTTATCCACTAGGTAATCGAAAAATGATGGACCATTTAGATGGTAGATTAGATACCTTTCAGCGCGTTTTAGGGATGACAATCGCATCGATGCCTGCTTGGATTTTATTATCAATTTACGCAATATTTACGGTTGGACTACCATCAATGGACCAGGTTTTTCAATCGCTTATCGTAGCGGTCAGCTCAGGTGTGATTGCCACAATATTATTTTTTATGGCAACTGACCGTGCTCGTGACCATCAAGGCAAACTTGCGGCAGTAGAAGCAACTCAATCAACGGAAATTATTTTCGTTATTATCGGTGAAATGTGGTTACTTCATGTTCCTTTACCTGCACCAATTGCCCTAATTGGACTCGCTATTATTATTTTAGGAATGTTTTTACATAGCTACTATACGAAGATTTTAAATTCAAAACTGCTCGTTCTAAAGTCAAAATAAAAATGCAGGGTTATGAATAATATTACTTCATACCCCTGCAATTTTTTTGCCCTTATACTTTATAATTTTCAAGCACCTTTTCCACACTACCAACAAAATTATCCCCAGCTCCCCAATCAAATCTAAAAAACACTCCTTCTCCTCCACCTGATGCAGCTGCGTGCACCTTTGTATTACTCTCTAAATTATCAATTGTAACCGTTAATGAAGTACGATTACTTGTACGCATATAATATTTTTCTAGAACACATACAACTACTTGATGCTCTCCTATTAATCGCTCATAAACATCCACAACGGCCCCGGAGATACTCCCCTTTATTAAAGATTCTTCCAGAATGTCTAATGCCTCTTTAGGTGACAAGGATACATAAAACTCACGAACGTCCATTTCTCTCCCCCCTCTTCTTATACTTTATTTACGATTGATTGAGTGAAAAGTTTCTATGCCATACTCGATTTTTGACTAGGCCTCGTTGATTTCCGTTCCAGGCGGACGCTTTCTTACCTCCAGTCAAGTCTTTTTTTAGGCTTGATTATTAAATTATTGGTTTGATTTGGGAGGGGTACCACTCCCAAATCAAATTTATGCATGCCGAAAAGCCCTAACGAAATTT